>CANQFH010000067.1 GCA_947598425.1 uncultured Bacilli bacterium
TCAATTTCAGCTTGAGGTACTAAAGCCGCTACAGAGTCAATAACAATAATATCAATAGCTTCACTTTTAACTAAAGCATCACATATTTCTAAAGCTTGTTCTCCAGTATCTGGTTGACTTAATAAAAGTTCATTAATATTAACACCTAAACATTTAGCATAAACCGGATCTAAAGCATGTTCAGCATCAATAAATGCTGCTCGACCACCATTTTTTTGAACTTCAGCAATGGCATGAAGAGCAATAGTAGTTTTACCTGATGATTCTGGTCCATATATTTCAATGATTCTGCCCTTTGGAAAACCACCAACTCCTAAGGCAATATCTAAGGCAATAGATCCAGTGCTAGTAACTTCTGTCTTAATATGTCCTTCATCCCCTAATTTCATAATAGCACCAGCCCCAAATTGTTTTTCAATATCTTTTAAAACTTGTTCTAAGGCTTTGTCTGTAACTTTTTCTTCTTTTTTGCTCATATATAATGTCTCCTTTACACTCTCTGATAAATTCATTGTACCTTAGTTTTTTTAGAATGTCAATAATATTTCGAACTTTTGTTTATTTTTCTTCACGATAATTATTTCCTAATAATTCAAAATCATAAGTTAAATATTTAATTCTTTCAATAAGTCTTTTAGCTTTAACAACATCTTCACTATCTTTAGTAATTCCTAAATTTTTTTCTAATTCTTCTATAGTTAAATTCGAAGTAAAAAATGTTGGTAACCCATTATTCATTCTACTTTGCAAAATTGTTCCTAAAATTTCATCCCTACCCCATTCTGTTACTTTTTCAGCTCCAATATCATCTAATAATAAAACTTCCACATTCTCTAAATAATTAATTTTATCCCCAACTAAACTTAAATCTTCTTTTAATTTTCTTAATAATTCTGGAACATAAACAATCTCGGTACTAACATTATATTTATTTTTAAGTTCATTAAATAAAGCCGCTAATAAATAAGTTTTACCAGTACCAAAATTACCATGTAAATAAATACCTTTACATATTTTATAAGGACTAAAATTATCATAATATTCTTTAATCCATTTAATTATATTGGCTCTATTTTTAGTAATTTTAATATCTTTTAGACTAGCATTATCTAAAATACTCTTAGTAGTATTTTTACTATTAGCTAATTTAAAAGCTTCTTTTTGATATTTACATGGCATATATATAAATGTCAAATTGCTTTCTTTTAATTCCGGAAAATAGACATACCCCTTTACTTTATTTTGACATTCATATAAACTATGACATTTTTTACAATTAGCAAGTTCTTCTAAGGAATCTTCTAACTTAACAGTATTCTTAAAAGCTTCTTCTTCCGTTATTTTTAATTTATTTACTAAAGCTTTATAATCCGTATTTTCCAAAGCTTCTCTAAATATTTCTTCCTGTTTTTGATGATATTCTTTATTTATTTTTACCTTCATCTTACTTAAACTCCTTCAATAAATTTTTTAATTCTTCTTCTTCATCTTTACTTAAGTTATCATCTTGAATCTTCTTATTAAACCATACTGGGGTTTCTACTACTTGCTTTTTAACAACATTTTCCGTTTTCTTTTGCATTTTCTTATGTTCTTTTTCGGCAAATTCCATGGCTTCTTTAGCCGTTTTTAATCCCGCTCTTTTCCATTGGGCAGCGATTACTTCAACATAATTTGTAGTAAGACGATTATTATTTTTTCTTAAAACATAATCGATTAAGACATTAACTACTGCAGGAGTTAATTCTAAATCTATCATTAATCTTTCTAATAATTTTAAATCTCTTGGTGTTGGTTCTACTCCATGATATTTATACTTCAAAAAATCATGAGGAGTAGTATTTTCAAATACAGCAATAATACGACCTCGTTTAGAATTATCTCCTAAAGGATTTTTTAAATATTCTGGTTGAGTACGATATACTAAAGTTGGTAAAGTTCCTTTTTTAAATTGATAATCTTTTCTCGCTATAATTCTTAAACCATTTTTATCAATATTACCATATTCATTAATAACATTCCTAATTAATTCTGTCATTTTTAAAGTATCAATATTATATATAAATGCTAAATTATTAATTAAATCGCGAACTCTTTTATTAAAAGCTCTTTCATTAATAATATTTTTAGGTATACTAGCAATTATTTCATCAAAATTAATTCTACCCTCAACACTAATTGGACCTGCTATTTTATCTTTAACATCGGTAGTTAAAGTAAACTTAGAAGTATCATAAACATCATCTAATTTTTTAGTAATATCCCGATATTCTTTTAAATCGATCTTTAATATTTTATATAAATTTTTTAAATTTTCATATTCATGATCGCCAACATTATTATATAAAACAATATTTAAAATGGGATGATTAAAGAATTCTAAAGGGGATAAAGGAGAATATAATTCATAAATATATTCATTGACTTCACCATTTTTAACATAAGTTTTTAAAAGACCAAAAGCCTCTAAAGATTCTCTAGCTAGTTTAATACTACTAATCCCACTTTTAAGAACAACCATTAAGTGATGATGGATTAAATCTCTACTCATCATATTGGATACTCCTAAATCATTCCATAAGGTAAAATATAAGGATACTCCCAAAGAACCAATTAAAGGTTCATATAAATTAATAATAATACTACGATCAGTATCTGATAATATACTTTTATTAATAACTACATATCTATCTGCAGGAAGTAATGTATTATTCTCCATTATAATCACCTTTCTTTTAATATATTATAAATGTTAAATATAAAAAAAGCTATAATTAATTTATTGAAGTTAATTATAACTTTTCTATTTATTTAATAACTATATTAACTATTTTATTTGGTACCACAATTGTTTTAATTACTTCATGGTTTTCTAGATGTTTTTGAACATTTTCAGAATTTAAAGCCTTTTTAATAATAGATTCTTTATCTTCATCTTTAACAATCTCAATAGATGCTCTTAATTTACCATTAACTTGAACTCCAATAGTCACAGTATTATCGATAGTTTTGGCATCATCATATGTTGGCCAACTAGATTTACACAACATTGCCCCTAAATGATTTCTCTCATTTAATTCTTCAGTTATGTGAGGTGCTATCGGATTAAGAAGAATTAAAAGAATTCGATAATCATCTTTAGTAATTGTAGTACATTTTTCATAAAAGCCAGTTAATATCATTAAAGAAGATACTACAGTATTATATTTCATATTTTCTAAATCATAAGTAACTTTCTTAATAGTTTTATTAACGATTACTTCATCAGTATAACCTTCTTTATCGTTAAGTTTTCCTTCTAATCTTTCTACTTTATCTAAGAATCTTTTACATCCTCTTAAAGATTCAATACTCCAAGCAGCATCTTTTTCATAATCACCAATAAACATTTCATAACAACGTAGCGTATCAGCACCAAATTCTTTAACTATTTCATCAGGGTTAACAACATTACCTTTACTTTTACTCATTTTTTCATTATTAGATCCTAAAATCATTCCATGAGATACTCTAATATCTATTGGTTCACTATTAGGAACTAAACCAATATTATATAAGAATTGATTCCAAAATCTGGCATATAATAAGTGTCTAGTTGTATGTTCCATACCACCATTATACCAATCAACTTTACCCCAATAATTTAATGCTTCTTTACTGGCAAAACACTTATCATTATGGGGATCCATATATCTTAAGAAATACCATGAAGATCCAGCCCAGTTAGGCATTGTATCAGTCTCTCTTCTAGCATGACCACCACATTTAGGACAAGTAGTATTTACCCAAGCAGTTATTTTAGCAAGAGGACTTTCACCATCTTCAGTTGGTTCATATTCAGCCACATCTGGAAGTAAAACTGGTAAATCACTCTCAGGAACTGGTACCCAACCACATTTTTCACAATAAACTAATGGTATTGGTTCTCCCCAGAATCTTTGTCTTGAGAAAATCCAATCTTGTAAACGATAATTTACTTTCTTACGACCAATTTTCTTCTCTTCTAAAAATTCAATCATTTTATTAATGGCTTCTTCTTTATTTAAACCATTTAAGAATCCCGAATTAATATGAGTACCATCACCAATCATAGCCCCAGGATTTTTAGCATAAAGATAAGTTTTGGCATGTAATTCATCTTTAATTTCTTCATTTATGGTATTTTCATCTACCCATTCTAAATCAAATACTTCATCTTCATCTAACATTTGTTTATCTTGAGTATTATCTTTTAATTTAAATAAGAATCCTGTAGAATCAATATTAAAATATTTATCTTTATTATAAGCATAATAATGATGATTAATTAAAGGAAGTTCATTAACTAATTCGATATTTTGATAACCAGTTTCTTCTTTGATTTCTCTTACAGCACATTCATAAGGAGTTTCATTTTCTTTAATAGTACCTCCAATAAATAATCTACCACCCTTTTCATGCCAATTAACTGTTAAATATTTATTTGTTTTTTCATCATATAAAATAGCTACAATCGAATTTTTCTTAGTTTCATTTTCATGTGGCGTACCAGTTACTTCTTCTAAGACTTGAATAATTGGAATATTATATTTTTTAGCAAAATCATAATCTCTTTCATCATGAGCTGGAACAGCCATAATAGCACCAGTTCCATAACCCATCATAACATAATCGCCAACCCAAATTTCAACATCTGCACCATTAACTGGATTAACCGCTACAATACCATCTAATTTAACACCTGTTTTTTCTTTAACAAGTTCTGTTCTTTCAAAAGTTGTCTTTTCTTTAGCATAATTTTGATATTTTCTTACTTCATCCATGTTTTTAATTTGATCTTGAAGTTCTTCAATTATAGGATGTTCTGGAGCAAGTACCATAAAAGTAGCTCCAAATAAAGTATCGCAACGAGTTGTATAAACAACTATCTTTTTATCGGTATCTTTAACATTAAATTCAACTTCAGCTCCAATACTTTTACCAATCCAATTAATTTGACCTAACTTAATTTTATCAGCAAAATGAGTATCTTTTAAACCATCAATTAAACTTTCAGCATAATCACTCATTCTTAACATCCATTGTTCTTTTTCTTTTTGAACAACTTTAGTACCACATCTTTCACAAACACCACCAGAAGAATCTTCATTAGATAATCCCGTTTTACAATTAGGACACCAATTAATATCTTTTTTAGCTTTATAAGCTAAGCCATGTTCAAAGAACTTTAAAAATTGCCATTGTGTCCATTTATAATATTCAGGATCTGTTGTAGAAAATTCTCTTGTCCAATCAAATGATATTCCTAATGATTGAATTTGA
>CANQFH010000068.1 GCA_947598425.1 uncultured Bacilli bacterium
ATCAACCCATTTTGTTGTACTAACACCACTTCTTTCATATAACTCATCTATAGAATTTTGAACATTTTCATAATATCCATGACTTTCAGTATTATCATAACTTACTTCTTCACTATCTATCATAGCTATGTTTTCTACTGCATATACACTTCCAATAGATAATACTAATCCAATTAATATTCCTACTAGTAATTTATAATTATTTTTTAATGTTTTAGATATTCCCTTCATTATTCATTCCCTTTCCATATTCCATATAATTCATCTATTGCACATTGGACTGTATCACATTTTGTTACTCCTTCTTTTGGTTTATATATTAAATACTTTGCTTCGGCTGGTTCAAAGTATAAGGTACAATATACCGCTACTTTACTTTTTACACTTATACCATTATTAGTTCTTGTTAAAGCGCCTTCTACTAATTCTTCTTTGCTATCTATACAATAACTTCTAGTAAAATTTATTACATAGCCATAAGGAAAGGTTTTTCCTTCATACTTCACATAATCATTATCTTTTCTTATATACATTGCAAACATTTTACTATCTATCTTATCATTTAATCTTACTACATCTAATTCTTTATTGGCATAACTTATTGGTATTCCTATTATGGTTATACTTATTACTAGTAACATTAATACTAAGTATTTCTTTCTTATTTTATTATTCATCTTTTAGACTCCCTTATCATCTATATTATCTTTATTATATAATACCCCCCCCGGAGTCAAGAATTTTTGCAATAAAAAAAAGAAGATTGCTCTTCTATTTAGTATATGGTATTAAAGCCATAAATCTTGCATATTTAATTTGTTCTGCAATATGTCTTTGATGTTTCGCACAAGCACCTGTAATTCTTCTAGGTAATATCTTACCTTTTTCATTAATATATTTATTAATAATCATTACATCTTTATAATCAACGCTTTTACCAGCACACATTTGACATATTTTCTTTTTCTTACGATAAAATTCTGCCATTTTTATTCCTCCTTTTAGAATGGTAAATCATCACTACTTAAAGTAATTTCTTCTCCAAAACTCTTAAATGGATCTTCTGATAAGTCAGCACTTTCCATATTCATAACATCAGGGCTAGGCATTTCTTCAGTTTGATTATATTCTCCTCTTGAAGGAACATCTGCATTAGAACGTGTACTTAAAAAATTAACGGTATCACATACAACTTCAGTTGTATATCTTTTTGAACCATCTTGAGCATCATAACTACCTGTTCTAATTCTTCCTTCAGCTGATACTAAAGAACCTTTACGGCAATATTTAGAAATATTATCTGCTTGTCTTCCCCAAGCACTACAATTGATAAAATCTGCTCCTCTTTCACCATTTTTATTAGTAAAATTTTGAGAAACAGCAATTGTAAATCTAGTAACTGCCATACCACTTGGTGTTGTTCTTAATTCTGGATCTCTTGTAAGTCTTCCAACTAATAATACTTTGTTCATGTTCTACTCACTTTCATTTTTTAATATTAAATGTCTTAAAATCTTTTCATTGATTCTTAGACGACGGTCAAATTCTCCAATTACATCATGAGTAGTTTCTACATACATTAAATAATAACTGCCGCTTATTTCCTTATCTATTGGATAAGCTAATTTCTTTCTACCCATATCTTTAAATTCGACAACTTTACCCTTATTGTCAGTAATTATTTTTTGAACTTCTTTAGTAAGATCACTTACTGCTTTATCATCTAATGTTGGTCTAACAATAAACATAATTTCATATTTAGTCATCATATCCACCTCCTTATGGTCTTTTGGCTTTCATAAAGAAAGCAAGGAGTAATTCAATTTACTCGCTTATTAGTATATCAAATTAATTTCTAAAAGTAAATAGTGAATCTTATTTACTTATTTGCTATAATTATTATATTGGAAAGTAGGTATATTTATGAAAAAATTACTCTTTATATTACTTATATTAATTCCCAATATCACATTAGCAGCAGATATAACTAATAATTCTATATATACTATTGATAATGTTAATACTAATAAAATTCAAGATAATAAAGAAAGTACATATATTACTATAAATAAAGGTACTAATATTAAAATTACCAGTACTGAAGATATATATGGTTTATATATTATATATGAAAGAGCAAGTAGTAAAGGTAGTATTACCAATATAGATAAAAGTAATGTAATTGGAGAAAATGATTTTTTACATGAGTATATTAATGTTCAAGAAAAAATAGGTGTTAATAAAGAAGTTAATATTAATTATGAAAATGATGTTAAAATAGCGGATATTTATGTATTAGGAAATGGAGAATTACCTAGTTATGTTGAAGTATGGCATAATCCTGTAAATGAAGCTGATTTATTATTATTTTCTACCCATAGTGATGATGAACAACTATTCTTTTTAGGACTTTTACCTACTTATGTAGCAAGAGGGGCATCAGTTCAAGTAGTTTATTTTACTAATCATTATGATAATCCTAAAAGATTACATGAACAATTACATGGTCTTTATACTGTTGGTATTACTAATTATCCTATAATAGGTATTATACCCGATGCTTATTCAGAATCTTTAGAGGGAGCTTTAAAAAATATTAATAAAGCTAATCTAACTGAAGATGATGCTTTAAAATTTGAAGTTGCAATGTTAAGAAGATTTAAACCTCAAGTAGTAGTGGGTCATGATGAAAAAGGTGAATATTCTCATGGTCAACATATCTTAAATACTTATATATTAAAAATGGCTATTGAAAAAGCTAATAATCCAGAATATGATACTGATTCTTTTAATAAATATGGATTATGGGATACTCCTAAAGTATACTTACACTTATATAAAGAAAATCCCATAGTTATGAATTATGATATACCTTTAGATTATTTTGATGGTAAGACTGCTTATGAAGTTTCTAAAGAAGGTTATAGTAAACATTTAAGTCAACAATGGACTTGGTTTACCGCTTGGATTAATGGTAAAAATAATGAATATACTAAAGCAACTGATATTAAAACATATTCTCCAACTGAATTTGGATTATATCGTAGTTTAGTCGGAGAAGATATTAATAAAAATGATATGTTGGAAAATATTACTTTAAGAAAAGATATTATTATTAAAGATGATGATAATATAAGTGATAATAAAGATATAAATGATAACAAAAATAATAATAATAATAATTTTAATTTTCTATATTTAATTATTCCCATCATTATATGTATACCAATTATATTAATTATAATAAAAAGAAATAAAGACTAATGCTTTATCTCACTTTATTTTTTCTAGTAGTTAATTGTTCATAATCTATAGTTGATATTCTATCTCTTTTATATAATTCATCTAATAAATAATTATAATTAAATATGCCAATCGCTGGTATTAATAATTTTAATGCTTGGGGATTCAATATTTCTTTATTTCCAAAAAATTCAACTAACTCATCAACATCAGTTATTCTTTCAAATTTAGGTTTTTGTTCTATACTTAATAACTCTTCTTTAGTAAAAATTTGAAAATCTAATAATTCTTGTACTAATAAATTATATTCTTGACTACTTAAATAATTTCTTTCTTCTCTAATCATATCTAAAGTTAATGCTCCATTTATTCCTAAATAGATTAAATGTTTAAATCTACAATTAGCTAAAGGATCACTTACTTCTACTTTAGAGATATTTTCTTCTAAATATTTATCTATTCTAGCTTTTTGATCTTTATTCTCTCTTAAACTTTGAATAGTATCTATATTAAGATTAGTTACTTTTCCAGGGCCAACTTTTACTTCTTTACATAATGCTAAAAATCTTTTAAAACTATCTTTATCTATAAAATAACCTAGATATGGTTCTAATTCTAAAGCATTTTTATTTAAAGAAGTTTTTAATATATCTACTATTTCAATATATTTATCTTTTAAGGCTATATTTTGTTCACTTAGACTTAAACATTCAGTAATTAATTCATTATTTTTAGCTCCGGAATTATTATTTGTAGATATTAAATAACAAGCTTTTTCACTTTTCAATAAATCATTAAATTCATCTGCATAATCTTCTAATATATTATGAAATAATAATTTAACAAAATGATCTTCCGGATTATTTTCTAATTTTTTATTTTCACTAATAGCTATTATCTCCACTATTCTTTTAATTATATCTCCATAAGTTTCCATATAAATCCCTTTCTATACATTAAATCTAAAGTAGCATATATCTCCATCTTGCATTATATAATCTTTACCTTCTAATCTTAATTTACCATTCTCTCTTACTTTAAGTTCACTACCAGCATTTTCTAAATCATTAAAACTCATAACTTCAGCTTTAATAAATCCTTTTTCAAAATCACTATGAATAATACCAGCACATTTGGGAGCTTTCATTCCTTTTCTAAAGGTCCAAGCTCGACATTCATCTACGCCACAAGTAAAAAATGTTTGAAGCCCTAATAAATCATAGGTAGCAAATATTAATTTATCTAAACCACTACTAGTAATACCAACATCTTTTAAGAATGCTTCTTTCTCTAAATCATTTAAATCAGCAAGTTCACTTTCTAATTTACAACAAATTACGACAACACTAGAACCTTCTTTAGAGGCATATTCTTTTAATTTTAAAGAATAATCATTATCTCCAACTGAAGCTGATATTTCATCAACATTAGCTACATATATTAACTTCTTTTGGGTAATAAAATTAAAATTCTTAATAATTAATAATTCATCTTCATCAAAATCTATTAATCTAATAGGAATACTTTTTTCTAAATTATCTTTAATCTTTTTTAATATTGCTACTTCTTTAATTGATTCTTTATCTTTAGTAGTTTCAGCTTTCTTTTCAATTTTACCTAATCTATTAGTAACAATCTCTAAATCTGCTAAAATTAGTTCAGTATTAATTATTTCAATATCTCTTATAGGATCAGTCTTACCCTCTACATGAGTAATATTACTATCTTCAAAACATCTTACGACTTCAACAATAGCATCTACTTCTCTTATATGTGATAAAAACTTATTACCTAAACCTTCACCTTCACTAGCCCCACTAACTAAACCAGCAATATCTATAAATTCAAAAGTAGTAGGAACAATACTCTTTGGTTTATATAACTCGACTAAATAGTCTAATCTACTATCAGGAACTGTAACAACCCCGACATTGGGTTCAATAGTAGCAAATGGATAATTAGCTGCTAAAATATGTTTTTTAGTAATGGCATTAAATAATGTTGATTTACCAACATTGGGTAGTCCAACAATACCAGCTTGTAAAC
>CANQFH010000069.1 GCA_947598425.1 uncultured Bacilli bacterium
CTTTTACCTGTCTAATCTATTGACTTATCTCCCATTTTATTGTAAATAAAAAAAATTTAAGCAATAAAAAAATAGGGTTTATACCCTACTAAATATCAATCATTTGCATTACGGCTAAAACTAACAGAATCATAACTCCAAATCCAGTTGACATTAACATATTCATTGTCTTACTTTCCATCTTATCTAATCTATTTTTATATTTAGTTTCTCGAGCTTTTTGTTGTAAATTAGAAATAGTTCTTGAGAACATTAACATTTGCTCTTGTTTACGATCTTGACTACCTAAACTTAAACGATATAAAAGACGCATCATTCTCATAGAATCTCTTACAGGATATTTTTTAGCAAAATTCATATAAGGATTAATACTATCATCACCAGAATTAATTTCATTAATCATTTCTTGTAAACCATCTTTAAAGATATCTGGAGCATCAAATACAGATTTACCAATAGCTACTGGTACTGTATAGTGTTGAATTAAGATTTCAATTCCTTTTAAATAATGAGGTAACATACTATCTATATAAAATATATGTTTTTTATAATAAGATTTAATATTTATATAATCCATTTTAAAAATACCAAAACCAATTACAAATGATAATAATATTTTAACTGCATTTAAGTCTTTTAATAAAAAGAATAAAGAGATTACAATAGCGGACAATCCATTACGTACTCTTTTAGTAAAAATACTATCAGGGCTCACACTATCACCATATTTAGCTCTTACATAAAAGTCCCAATCATCTTCTTTTAATTTTCTAAATAAATAAAAATTATCATTAATCATATCTTTAAGACTGATTTGACCATTATATGTCATAACCACAAATATAATAATAATGATTATAATCATTTCTATTTGCATCTACTCAGCCCCCACATCTTCATTATAGTATTTCTCACCACTTATTAAGAAACCTATATTTATAATAATAATTAAATGTAATATTAATTGAACATACCACATATTTAATAATTCAATATAATTTTCTTCCCCTAACATAAATTCTACAACTACTACTAAGAAGAATAAAACAACAGCAAATGTTAAGAATCTCTTATGGAAGTTTTTACGATCCATTTGATCTCGATATACTCCTTCAACCAAAGCATCAATATCCATTGACATATTTTCTAAAGATTCTCCAGCATCCTTAGCACCTTCTTTAGTTATTTGTAAAAATAATTGATGCATATTTTTTACCATATAAAATGGATATTTATTGTTAAAATACTCTATTGATTCATCAATCGTACCATTTTGATAAGATAAATCAATCATCTTTTTAATATCTCCTAAAACAGGTTCTTCAATAATACCTGAATCTCTAACACCTTCTAAACTTTTAACAAAACTTTGAGTAGTATTAAATTCCATAATAACATTGGTAGTATAAGTTTGAATTTGTTCAAAGATAAATTCACTATATATTCTTTGACATCTTAAATATGCTAAGTAAGGAATAAATGCAATTGTTGCCACAGCATAAACAATTGCCCAAATAATACTATAGAAATAGAAATAACCAATTAAAGCTGCAAATCCTCCTAATAAAACTACTTGAGCCATATATTGTTTTGGAGTATATTCTTGTCCTAATTCTTTCGATTTTTCTCTAACTACTTTAAATGAATATGGAGCATATTTATTATACAATCCACCTACTTTATCAGCTACTTCTTTAATTGCTTCTTTACCACTTTTACTTCTTCTATAAATAATTACAAATATTGCTAAACATAATAATATTCCTAATTCTGGTAAAGTTCTCATAATATACTCCTTTCTATTCTATAGTGAATCTATTACTTCACTTTTTCCTTCTTCTGTGTTACTTTCATCAACAAATAAATTATCTTGTAATACTACCCCTTGACTACCTAAATATTCTTTTAAATATTTTGTAGGATTATTAAAACGGACTACACCATCTAAATTCTTTTTATATATAACATTAGATCCTACATTATTATTATCATCTACATAAAATTCACATACTTCAACTATTTCTCTTTGGAATCTACCTAATTCAGCACTCATATAACCTTTAACATGAATAGCTAATTGAACATATCTATGAATAGATTTTAAGAATTGTTCAATATCTTGGCTAGATTCTAGTAAAGAATATAAACGCATTGGAACATTTATTGCTCTATCAGAGTGAATTGTTGAAATAATATTGTGTCCAGATGATATTGAGTTACGTACCGCCGTAACGGCTTCAGCACTACGAACTTCGGATAGTAAAATCCATCTTGGGTTTTGTCTCATGCACGCTACTAAAACATCTGAATAAGAAGCAATATTATTAGTTTTCATAGCAACTATATCTCTGTGGGGAAATATTTTATCTAAGTGTAACTCTAGTGTATCTTCAATAGTTATTATTTTTTCATTTTCTTTAGTATGACTAGCTAGGTATTTAACTAATTCAGTTTTACCACTACCAGTTTCTCCACTTACTATAATATTACAATGCCCTTCTACACAAGTAAGTAAAAAGTTTAATAAATCTTCTGTAACATATTTTTCACTAATTAATTTTTCTTTATTTAAACGAATCTTAGCTGGTGTTTTTCTGATAACACAAGCGATTCCATTAGTAGCAATTGAATCATGAATAAAATTTAAACGTAATTCAGCTGATTCAGCATCTAAGAATGGGTGAGCCATATTGAATGTTTTACCCATTACATTAGAACATTGAAAAGCTAATTTTTCTAATAAAGCATTATTGATTTCTGGCCTTTCAATTCTATAAATACCTTTATCTAATGTTTTAAGATGAATTTGTCCACCATTACCATAAGATACATCGGTAATATTATCATCATCAATAAATTCTTTTAAAGGTCCAAAATCTATTTGCGAAAAGATAGCATCATTCACTATGTATACACCCCTTATCTTAACTGTCCATTATTTGAGCTGACTTACTTAATACAAAATTATATAAATAATCACTACCAACTTGAGTATCTCCAGGATTAGCAGTATATGATGAGTTTCTTGGTACTGGTGTTATTTGAATGGAATTAGTAGTGATTAACTCTGCTGTTACTAATAAATTTTGATATTCAGCTGGAACACCAAATAATAGATAAGCAGAATCTCCAGCATTTTGATCCCAGAAAACATCTTTACCACTATTATCTCTAACGGCTAAAACTTCAATACTTTTAATAAGTGGTCCATAAATTATTTTACCATCATCATCTTTAGCAGACATATATAAGTCAATATAATTACCTGGTAAAATGGAATTAGCATAAGTAGATTGACTATTAACTTTTAAAGCATATGGAGCATAACCATCAGGTATATCATCAATTACAGAATTTGGTAATTCTTTTTCTTCACATACTTGTGATGCAAAGATAAATCCATTAGTTGGAACACTAGTACCATAACAAAGATATTTTCCTTCTAATTCTGCTTTAGATTTAATAATATCAGTATCTTTAGTAGTACTTACAGTTATTTCTACTAAATCAATGTTATCCATTTCTATCTTCGTACCTGGATCGATTCTATTAATAGCAAATGGTATTCTAATAGTAGTAATAGCTGCTTCTACTCTTTGATTATAGAAATACCATAAGACGATAACTCCAGCTAATACAGCTAGAATAGTAACTGTATTCTTATTACTAATAAATCTTTTTATTGTCGCTGTTAAATTTCCCATTTTTATCCTCCTTAACTAATTAAACATTTATAGCCCAAAAATTGATTTGCGATGCATTTGTTTTTGATTTAATTGTGTTTCGACAACTTGAATCAGAGAAATGATACCATTCTCCATCATAAGGAGAAAGACCTGCTGAACTCATATAGCCTTTTAATCGATTAGAAACAGCATTAGAATTACCAGCTCGAAGGCTCATTTCATTAATTGGTGATGGGCCTGTTTGATTTTTAATCGCTATATCAATGGCACAACCATAATTATGAGAAGATTCTGAAGCATAGTAATTACCAATAGATCCTAATCTATCTTGAAGTGGATATGAATTATACATTTCTTGAATTCTATCACGTTCGAAAAGACTAACTGAGTTTGGACGATAAACATCATAAACAACTAATGTATCTCCAGCATTACGAGCACTAGTATTGGCATTTTTTAGTTTTTGAGCAAAACTATAAACTGCTGGAACAAAACTAGAATATTCAGATGAATAAAATTTAACTCCTGTAGCTCCTGGAACATCTAATGGAGCAGCAAGACCATCATAATAAACTCTATCAGTATTTCCTGATAAATTTGTGATATTGTATTCCATATTAGGAATATAATCTTTTAAGTTAATAGCCATATATTTGCTTTCAATCCAACCACAAGAGCCATTATATTCAATTGACCAATAATCACCATTGGAACCATTTATAGTAAATACTTTACCGATTTCTGCTGATCTAGTAGAAACTCCAGTACGAGTATTTTCAAAGGCATCATAAATTGGAGCATTAGTAATCATTGATAAGCCATGCATACCTTGAAGTGAAGTATCTGCTAAATTACTATTACAATTTACAGCCATTGCTTGAGCATTATTACCAAGATCACGATTATTTAATTCTAAAATAGCATCTATTCTATTAGCAATATCAAATGATTCAGAATCACTAGATATTACATAAGTATTAGTATTACTTGTTATTTCGACACTTACTTTAGGTGGAGCTTCATAAACTCCAGTAAATGTTACAGTATATTCAGTAGTAAGATTAGCGGCTTCAGCAAATCTTCTTAAAAAACTTTCAACAAATTTTTCTTTATTAATTTTAACTTCACCATATTCTCTATAATAAGCATAATCTACGGCATCAATCATTGCGGCTTCACTTATTTGCTTAACTGTATGGTAATCTTCAGAGTTGTTAGAGGTAACATTTTGAATTAAAAGCATAATTACAACTACGAAAATACCTAATACTACTAACCAGTAACCCCAATAAGCTTCTTTCATTTAAAATGTTCCTCCTTTCTTACTTCCAAGATGGTCCTACACCAATATTAGCATAATTAGAACGATAATAAGATAAACTTTGATTTGTCGTAATATGCCAATTACTAGTGTCGGCCATATCCCATGTTGTCCAATAACCAGATGCTTGAGTTTGTGTTCTTCTTAAGTTATCCGAACTATTGGCATCACTTCCAATTATTCTATTTCCTTTAATCTCTATTTTATTTTTAGTACTATTATCA
>CANQFH010000070.1 GCA_947598425.1 uncultured Bacilli bacterium
AATTATTTTCCAAATAGTTTAAAGTATCATTATAATGGAGATATGAGTAAATGTGTAGATAGTAATGAAGAAGTGGTAGAAGGAACATTAACTCACAATAAAGATAATTCAGTAACCGTAACAAGTAATAGAACAGTATATTGTTATTTGTATTTTGATTTGGATAAAGAAAAACCTAATACACCTATTGTATCTTTAAGTAATGTATCAAGTATCGATAATAATTATACAAATGTTAAAAGTCAAATAGTAACAGTAACGTAAAATGATGAAGATATAGAAAGTTATTGTATCAGTTTGAATAATGAAACATGTGAAGAATATAAAACAGAAGGATTAGATAAAGAAAGTAAAAAGATAACAATAAATAGTTATGATTTAGGAATAGATGGAAGTAAAACAATTAAAGTATGGTTAAAAGATTTAGCAGGAAATATAAGTGCAACCCCAGGAAGTATAACCAAGACCTTAGATACTCAAGCGCCAGTAATAAATACTATAGCAGTAAGTGGAGTAACAACATATGAAACAGTTAATTATGTAACAACAGCTAGTCCAAGTGTAAAGATAGATTGGACAGATGATAATGTAGCTAAATATTGTATGAGTAAAGATGTATGTACCCCAGGAACAAATATAAGTGCAAAAACAGTAACAATAAATGTACCATTAACAAACAATTCATCAAATAATATCCATGCAAAAATAATAGATAAAGCCGGTAATGTATCAACTGATAAAACATATGCATTAACAGTAGATACTATAGCTCCTGGAACACCAACTGTATCTATAAATAGTAATGCTGGATATACTCAAAGTGAAAAAGTAAACGTAAATGTAACAGGAATAGCTAGTGATGCAGCTTATTATTGTACCGATTATACAGGTAGTTGTAATCCTACAATAGCTAATAAAAATACAAGTTTATCATTAAGTAATCAAACAATAACAAAAGCTGAAGGTAATCAAAAATTCTGTGTTAGAATCAAAGATAAAGCCGGAAATATAGGAACAGCAGGATGTGATACAATATATTTAGATTTAAGTGCTCCAACAGTAGGTACCCCGACAGTAAGTGGAACCCCAACAGAGAATCAAATAGTAGTTAAAGGAACAGCATCAGATGCTGGAGGTATTAAAACTGTAACATGTAAAAATGATAAAAATGTAGGAACATGTACATGTAGTGGAACCACAAGTTATAAATGTACCAATAGTGGATTAGCAGCAGGAACTGCCTATACTATCACAGTAACTGTAACAGATAATTCAGGAAGAACGAATAGCGCCACTAGCACAAGTATTAGTACTCAAAGTTTAGAACCATCTTACTCTTATAAAAGTTGTAGTGTAAATCGTTGTCAATTTGACGATGGAGAAAATGGCTGGATATATGTTATCTCATTTTCATATCAAGGCTTTGCTGGAAATGTTTCATGTAAAGCTTCTGCAAAAGGACAATACTGTTCATGTAGTAACGGAGTTTGCACAGCATCATCTTCATGTGAAGATGGAAGCGTCACTGGTAATTATTTTACTATAACTATATCAGATACTAATAATCATAGTTTATTAATTAAAAATAAACTATGTAGTAGAGATTAATTATAATAATTATTTCATTTTATTAGCGGCTTCTATAAAACTTAAGAATAATGGATGTGGTTTTGTAGGTCTACTTTTAAATTCTGGATGAAATTGACTAGCTATAAAGTGAGGATGATTATTAAGTTCAATTATTTCTACTAAATTAGCTTTAGTATTAATTCCCGAAAAAACCATTCCATGTTTTTCTAAGATATCACGATATTTATTATTAAATTCATAACGATGTCTATGTCTTTCTAATATAATATCTGTATTATAATCTTTATATGCTAAAGTATTTTTCTTTAAACTACATTCATAATTACCTAATCTTAATGTCCCACCCATATTAATAATTGCTTTTTGATCAGCCATTAAATCAATAACTGGATTTTTACATAAAGGATTAAATTCAGTAGAGTTAGCATCTTCTAGATGACAAACATTTCTAGCAAATTCAATAACTGCTAATTGCATTCCTAAACATATCCCTAAGAAAGGAATTTTATTAACTCGAGCATAATTTATAGCTTTTATTTTTCCTTCAATTCCTCTAGAACCAAATCCTCCAGGAACTAAAATTCCTTTACTATTTTTAAAGACATCTTTTAAATTACATGATTCTTTTTCTAAACTTTCTGAATCTACCCAGTTAATTTTAATTTTTTTATTAACTTTATAACCAGCATGTCTTAAAGATTCACAAACTGAAAGATATGCATCATGTAATTCTACATATTTACCTACTAAAGATATTTCTAATTCATCTTTTAAATTATCTACAATATTAATTAATTCTTCCCAATATTTTAAATTAGCTTTTCTTAAAGGTAATTCAAATTGTTTTAAAATAATCTCATCAATCTTTTCATGATAATAATTAATTGGTACTTGATAAATATTATTAACATCTACAGAATCAATAATATTTTCAACAGGAACTGAACAAAACAAAGATAATTTATTTTTAATATTTTGATTAGTAACAAATGGTACTCTGATAACTAAAGCATCAAGATTAATTCCCATATTTCTTAAATCCTTAACACTATTTTGGGTTGGTTTAGTTTTTAATTCATCAGAACCAAAAATATAAGGAACTAAAGTACAATGAATAAAGAATGTTTCTTTTTTACCTAATTCATATTGGACTTGTCTTAAAGCCTCAATCATGGTTTGTGATTCAATATCTCCTACAGTGCCTCCAATCTCAGTTATAACAATATCAGCATTAGAAGAACTAGCAGCTTCATATACTTTATTTTTTATTTCATTAGTAATATGTGGTACCATTTGCACTGTAGCGCCTAAATAATCGCCTTTTCTTTCTTTTTCAATGACTGATTTATAAATTTTACCACTAGTAATATTCGAAGAATAATTTAATTCTTCATCAATAAATCTTTCATAATGTCCTAAATCTAAATCAGTTTCACAACCATCATAAGTAACAAATACTTCACCATGTTGAATTGGATTCATAGTCCCTGGATCAACATTAAAATAAGGATCAAATTTTTGCATAAATACTTTATATCCTCTTGATTTTAATAATAATGCAATACTTGATGCTGTAATTCCTTTTCCTAACCCTGAAACAACCCCTCCGGTTACAAATACATATTTCGCCATTTTTTTATCATCCTCCCAAATTAATAAAAAAAACTAATAATTCTTTTGAGAACTATTAGGCTCTCTTTAATTATAAGTAAATTAATATTCCTTTGGCAATAGAAGTTAAAAAATTTGACAAATCTTAACAAAGAGGATTATTTTTAATTAAATATTTTTTTACAATTACAAACAAAATAAAAAAATAGTCGTTTCTTGTATTCTAAAATGAATAATTATATGTTAAAATGAATATATAGTAAAGGTTGATAATATGTCTAGACAAACATTTTTACTTATTGCGATTGCTTATTATATATTTACAATGGTAGCTGTTGTAGTTGTTTTAATAATGATGGATAAAAAATTTAAAAAGACTTTAAATAATGAGATTAATAATTTAGAGAGAGATAAAAATTTAATTATATCATCTTCAATATTATCAGAATTAAATAAAGTTGAAGCTTTAGTAAATAATGCTGATTTAAAGAAAAAATATCAATCATGGCAAAAAAGATTTGAAAAAATACGAGATGAAGAAATACCTAAAGTTACTGATGAAATAATTGAATTACAAAATGATTTTAATGAAAAAGATTATAAAAAATTAAAACAAGGTTTAGTAGATGTGGAATTAAATATTAGTTATTTAAAAACTAAAGCTGATTTTTTATTAGATGAGATTAAAGAAATAACTTTATCTGAAGAAAGAAATCGAGAAACGATAACTAAATTAAAAGCTGACTATCGAGAAATTCGCAATTTATATAGTAGTAATGAAAAAGATTATTTAATAATTAAGAATCCTTTAGAGTTACAATTTGAAAATGTTGATAAATTATTTATAGCGTTTGAAGATGCCATGGATAAAAATGAATATTTAGAAGTAGGAAAGATAGTTAAAGCTATTGATGATGTAATTGGTAATTTAAAAATAGTTATTACGGAAACTAAGAGTATTGTTAATTTAGGTGGAGTATTAATACCTAAGAGAATTGATGATATTAGTAATATTTATAATAAAATGAAAGCTGAAGGGTATAATTTAGATTATTTAAATATTGAATATAATATTGAAGAAGTAAATAAAAAGATTCAAGATATCTTTGGAAGATTAAATGTTTTAAATGTAGTTGATTCAGTATTTGAATTAAAAACAATGTTAGATTATTTCGATTCATTATATAATGATTTTGATAAAGAAAGACTTACTAAAACAATTTATGAAGATTATAAAAGAAGTATTTTAATAAAAGTATCGAAGTTAGAAAAAATTAATAATGAATTATATAAAAAGATAGATGATATTAAGTATAGTTATGATTTATCTGATGATGAAGTTGCTGTTATTAGTGAAATTAAAGAAGAATTTATAGCAATCAGAAGTAGTTATGACCATGTAGTAGAAATGGAAAGATGTAAAACTTTAGCATATTCAAGACTTGCTAAAGAAATGGAAATATTAAATAATAGATTAGCTAAAGCTGAAGAGAAGTTAAATGTAGCTTTAAGAACTTTAGGAAGTTTAAAAGAAGATGAATTAAGAGCTAGAGATCAATTAGATGAAATCAAAGATATTTTATCACAAGCTAAAGAAAAAGTAAGAAGTTATAAATTACCGGTTGTTCCTAAAAATTATTATGTAGAGTTAAGTGAAGCTACTTTAGCAATTAATGAAATGATTAAAGAATTAGATAAAAGACCAATATCTATTAAAACTTTAAATTTAAGAGTAGATACAGCTAGAGATTTAGTATTAAAAGTATTTAATACTATTAATGAAACCATTAAGACTGCTAAAATGGCTGAAACAGCAATAGTTTATGGTAATCGTTACCGAATGAGTAATAAAGAAGTAGACTTTGGTTTAACTAAAGCTGAAAATTCTTTTTATAAAGGTAATTTTAAAAATAGTTTAGAAAA
>CANQFH010000071.1 GCA_947598425.1 uncultured Bacilli bacterium
AATTAGGAAGGTGACTTCATGAGTTTAGTTAAGAAATTAAAAGATATTTTATTTGAAGAAGAAGAATATACAGAACCGATTAAAGTTAAAGAAGAGAAAAAAGAAGAAGTAAAAATAGTTGAAGAAGAAAAGAAAGTAGAAGAAAAACCAATTGAAATTGCATCAACTAGTAGAGAAGTAACTAGTGAAAGAGAATTATTAAGCTCTAGTACTTTTGAATTCCCAGAATTTGATGAAGAAGAATTTAAAAGTTCTTTAAGAAGAGGTAATAATGTTAATGTTTTAGATTATGAAAGAAGTCGGGAAGTACCTCGAAAAGAAACATATTATAAAGAAAAAAGAGAAGTCAAAGAAGAAAGAATAAATAGAGATAATAAAGATGATAAAAAGAAATTTAGACCATCACCAATAATATCACCAGTATATGGAATATTAAATCAAGACTATAAGGCAGAAGACATAGTTAAAAAAGAGGATATTGCATCTAATATAGATATAGATACAGTAAGAAAGAAAGCATTTGAAAATAATACTCCAAAGATAGTTAAAGAAGAAGTAAAAGAAATAGATGAACCAGTAGTAACTTTTTTTGAAGAGAAAGATAATGATATTAAAAATGATAATTATAAATCAATAGATGATTTATTAGAAGAAGCATCAACAGAAATACCATTAGAAGATACATTAGAAATACCTACTACCAATAATTTAGAAGCTATTGAAGAAGAATTAGAAAAAGTAGAAGAAGAAAATAAAACTAAACCGAAAGAAGAAGTTCAAGTATCATTTGATGATGATCCCTTAGATGATACTTTAGATAATGATTTATTTGAATTAATAGATTCAATGTATGATGAAAGGGGGGAAGAATAGATGGAGTTTTTATTACAAATATTACCAATAATAATTTATATATTATTAATTATAATAATAGTAATAGGTATAATTTTAGGAATAAAACTTATAATTACTATTGATAAAGTTGATAAGTTAGTAAATGATGTATCCAGTAAAGTAGCAGAAGTTACACCTATATTTGATGCTTTTGGATTAGTTTCTTCAAAAGTAGGTAGTATAGTAACTACAGTAATAGGTAGTGTTGAAAATTTATTTTGCAAATTATTTTTAAGAAGTAAAGAAATGGAGAGTGATGAAGATGAGTAAAAAGGGTAATTTTTTATTAGGAGCCTCTGTTGGACTAGGATTAGGTATCTTATTTGCACCAAAAAGTGGTAAAGAAACAAGAAAAGATTTAGCTAAAGCTATGGAAGATTTATTAGAAAAAGCTAAAGAAATTGATATTGAAGAAGTTAAAAATGCAATAATTATTAAAACTAAAGAATTAGAAAGTACAATTAAAGAATTAGATAAAGAAACAGCTAAACAATTAATATTAGATAAATCTAATGAAGTTAAAATAAAAGCTCAAGAGTTAGTAGATTTAGCAGTAGAAAAAGGTACTCCAGTAGTAGAAAAGACTGCAAAACAAGTAAAAAGTAAAACTGCTGAAATATTAAAGAGTGCTGTTGATAAATTAGAAGAAGATAATAAACCAAAGAAGAAAACTACTTCAAAGAAAAAAGCTTAAAGAGAAATATTAATTTATTTCTTTTTTTGTGGTTTTAAACATATAATTAGCTAGGTGACATATGAAGAAGTTAATAATCCTGATAATTTGTTTAATACCTATAAATACTTTTGCTATAAGTGCTTCTTCTTCGATAGCTATGGATTTAGATAATGGTAGAGTATTATATGGTTATAATATTGATGAAAAAAGATTAATAGCTAGTACTACTAAAATTTTAACTGCATTAATAGCGATAGAGAAAGGTGATTTAAATAAAAAAGTTACTGTATCGGATATTATATATGAATCTTATGGATCTTCTTTATATATAGAAGTAGGAGAAGAATTAACATTAAAAGATTTATTATATGGATTATTACTTAGAAGTGGTAATGATGCTGCTTTAGTAATTGCTAAAGAAATATCGGGTAGTGAAGAAGAATTTGTATATTTAATGAATGAATATGCTCATAATTTAGAGATGAATAATACTATTTTTTATAATCCTCATGGTTTAGAAGAAGCTAATGGATTAGGTAATACCTCAACTGCCAGAGATATGGCTAAATTAACTAAGTATGCGATGGAAAATAGTACTTTTAGAGAAATATTTAAAACTAAGAAATATACAGTTAAAACTAATTATAAGACTTATGTATGGCATAATAAAAATAAATTATTAAATGAAGATTATATAACTGGAGGTAAAACTGGTTTTACTGAATTAGCTAGGAGAACTTTAGTATCTACAGGAAGTAAAAAAAATATGAATTTAGTTGTAGTTACTTTAAATGATCCCAATGATTGGGTAGATCATAAAAGTATATATAAAAATATTTATAATAATTATAAAAGTTATGAATTAATTAATAAAAAAAATTTTAAAGTAGACAATGAAACATATTATAAAAATAGTACGCTATATGTTAAAAATAATTATAATATGACTTTAACTAAAAAAGAGTTAAATAAAGTTAGATTAAATATTAATTTAATGAAATTAGAAGATTATGCTGATGATGATATCGTAGGATATGTAGAAGTTATATTAGATGATGTTATTTATCATAAAGAACCGGTACATATTAAGAAAAATAAAGAAGAAAAGTTAAGTATTTGGCAAAGGATTAAAAGGTGGTTATGGTAAGTTTTATATGGGTATTTTTAATAGGTATAGGTATTATATATGCATTAATAAGTGGTAATATAAGTATTATTAATGAAAGTATTTTAACTAATGCAACTGAAGCTTTAGATTTAATATTAAATTTATTACCTACAATTGTCTTATGGACGGGAATTTTAAAAATAGCTGAAGAATCGGGATTATTAGATTTATTTGCAAAATTATTAAATCCTATTTTATGTAAATTATTTCCGGATATTCCTAAAGACAATAAAGCTTTAGGTTATATATCATCAAATATTGCTGCCAATATGTTAGGATTAGGTTCAGCTGCTACTCCAGCGGGATTAAAAGCTATGGATGAATTACAAAAAATTAATCCTAAAAAAGATACCGCTACTAATTCTATGATAACTTTTTTAATTTTAAATACTGCTGGTGTGACTTTAATACCTACTACTATTTTAGCTTTAAGAGTGGCTTATAAATCAGTAAATCCTGGAGAGATTATTATTCCTGCTATTATTGCTACTACTATTTCTTCTATTTCCGGATTAACTTTAGATTATTTTATTAGAAAGAAGAAAAATAAATGGAAATAATATCTAAGATAATTTTACCTATCTTTGTTTTAATTATTATTATTTATGGTGTTAAAAAGAAAATAAATGTCTATGATACTTTTTTAGAAGGGGCTAAAGAAGGGCTAGTGACTACTTTTAATATCTTTCCTGCTATTATAGCTATGATTTTTGCTATTAATATTTTTTTAGATAGTAACATTTTAGGTTATTTGGTTAGTTTATTAGGTAATATTAAAATACCTTTAGAAATTATTCCAATGGCTTTATTAAGACCAATCTCAGGTACAGCATCTTTAGCGATTATGAATGATATTTTTAAAAGTTTTGGGCCTGATTCCTTTATCGGTAGATTAGCATCAGTATTACAAGGGTGTACTGATACAACTATTTATGTCATTGCATTATATTTTGGCAGTATTAAGATTACTAAAATAAAACATGCCCTATGGGGTGGCTTATTTGCGGATTTAATGGGAATTATTGCAGCGATAATTCTAACTAAGCTTTTCTTTTAAATAAATATTTGTTATACTAATTTTTAGGTGACATAAATGGAAAGATTACAAAAAGTTATCTCTAATAGTGGTTATACATCTCGAAGAAAAGCTGAAGAATTGATATTAAATAATAAAGTATTAGTTAATAATGAAATAGTTAATACTTTAGGATATAAAGTAGATGATAATGATATTATTATTGTTGAAGGTAATTTAATTAATAAAAAAGTTAATTATAAATATTATATTTTAAATAAACCTCGAGAAGTTATTAGTAGTGTTTCTGATGATAAAAATAGAAAGACTGTTATTGATATTGTTAAGTGTTCTGAAAGAATATATCCAGTAGGAAGACTAGATTATGATACCACAGGTATTATATTATTAACTAATGATGGTTATCTTGCTAATATGTTAATTCATCCTAGTCATAAAATATATAAAACTTATATAGCTAAAATAAATGGGATATTAAATGAATTAGATTTTAAAAATATTCGCAATGGAATAATGATAGATCAACGGAAATTAACTATAGATTATTTAAAAGTAAAGAATATTGATAAAATAAAAAATACTTCTTTAATTGAAGTAACTATTCATGAAGGTAGAAATCATATAATTAAAAGATTTTTTGAAGCTTTAGGTTATGATGTTTTAAAACTAAGTAGAATTAAATTTGCTAATTTAAGTTTAAATGATTTAAAAAGTGGAGAATATCGTGAATTATCTAAAGAAGAAGTTAAAAGTTTATATGAATTAGTAAAATAAAAACCGAGGTTAATCGGTTTATTTATTGCAACAATCTTTATTTTCACAATTATCACAGTGATGTTCTTCTTGATCACTATCTTCTTCATAATGGATTGCTCCAGTTGGACAAGAATCCATCGCATCTTTTACTTCATCACAATCAATGTTATCTTGACTTATAACACTAGATAAGCCATCATCTTCAAAGTCAAAATGAGCGGGATCTTTGGCACAGCAAATTCCACATCCAATACAAGCTTCTTTATTTACTGCTAATTTTTTCATTTGTTACCTCCTGAATTAATTTTAACATTAATAAAGAAAATGTACAATAAGAAAATTCTTGACTCCGGGGGGGGTATTATATAATAAAGATAATATAGATGATAGGGAGTCTAAGATATGAAGAAGAGATATG
>CANQFH010000072.1 GCA_947598425.1 uncultured Bacilli bacterium
AGCTCAAAGTAAAGATACCATTAGTAAATATAATGATATATTAAAATCTTTAAATGGAGCTTTTGTTACTAATATGAGTAAAACGACAATGTTAGCATTTATTAGGAAGGAATTGCAAAGTCCTCGTAATTGGACAATGGAAAGTATTACTTTAACTGGTACTGATAGTTATGAATATACTTATACTTATAAAAATACACAATTATATGTAATGTTACCTGATGAAGAAGTAATAAATGATACTAAAAATAAAATTAAAAGTATTTTAAAGGGATAGAGATATCTATCTTTTTTAATTTAAATAATAAGTAATTGAAAAAGCTAAGGTTATTTGATAAAATTAAATATAACGAAAGGTTAAATAATTATGGATAGAACAAGTATTTTTAATGTAGCCGCATTGCGTCAAGAATTAATTCTAATTACTTTAAATGAAGTTATTGAATCCCTAGAAAAAAAAGGTTATAAAGCTGAAAATCAATTAGTAGGATATCTTTTAACTGGTGATGTTGCTTATATTTCGAGTTTTGAAGGAGCCAGAGATAAAATAAAAAGTTTAAAAAGAGAAGAAATATTATTAGCGTTAATTAATTCATATGAAGGAAAATAAAATGCGTTATTTAGGTCTAGATTTAGGAACAAAAACTTTGGGATTAGCAATTAGTGATAAAACCAATACTTTAGCTAGTCCTTTAGATGTCCTTCATTTTAAATTTGAAGATTATGAAAGTGTAATTCCATTATTAAAAGATGTAATTCAAAAATATGCAATAACTAAAGTTATTTTAGGATTACCTAAAAATATGGATGGTAGTATTGGTTTTGCTGGTAATCGAAGTCTTCATTTTAAAGAATTATTAGAAAAAGAAGAGATCGAAGTAGTTTTAGTAGATGAAAGACTTACTACTAAAAATGCTGAAGGAATTATTCATTTAAATAATGATAATATTAAAAATACTAAGTATAAAATCGATAGTATTGCGGCATCTTTGATTTTAGAAAATTATTTGGGGAGTTTAAAAAATGGTGTTGAAGAACAGTAAGGGTAAAGAGAGGAATTTTAATGTTATATTAAAGATAGAAAAGAATCATAAAGTGTATATTATATATGAAGATAAATATAGTAATAAAATATATGCTGGAATTAAAGAAGATAATATTTTAAAAAAGTTAGCAGAAGAAGATAAACATTTCATTAATATGGTAGTAGAAAGAGTTGTAAATAGATGAGAAAAATAAAGAAAAAAACAATAATTTTATTAATAAGCATTTTAGTAGTTATCCTTTTATTAGTAGGGTTATATTTTTATGGATTAACTAGTGTTAGTAGTAAAAGTGAACCCGTTACATTTAATGTTAGTTCTGGTACGGGAGTAAAACAAGTCATAAATGATTTAAGAAAATCTAATTTAATTAAAAGTAAGATAGCTACTACTTTATATGTTTACTTACATCCGGATTTAATTATTCAAGCTGGTAGTTATGAATTAGACCGGATGTTAGATACTAAAGAGATATTTGAAAGATTAAATAATGGTGATGTTATTAATAATGATATTAGAATTACTTTTATAGAGGGTAAAAGATTAATTGATTATATTCCTTTAATTACTAAGAATTTTGGTTATAGCGAAGAAGAAGTTTTAAATGTAATTAAGGATCAAGACTATTTAGAAAGTTTAATAGCTAAATATGACTTTTTAGATAATAGTATTTTAAATGAAAAATTATATTATTCTTTAGAAGGTTATTTATTTCCTGCTACTTATGATTTTAGTCCAGATGCTAAAATTACAGATATAATCGAAAAAATGCTTGATAAAACTCAAAATGTGTTAGATAATTATAGTACTTCTATTAAAGAGAAGAAGTTGTCTAATCATGAAGTACTAACTATAGCTAGTATTATTGAAAATGAAACGATGGTTCCTGAAGATAGAAGTATTGTTAGTCAAGTTATTTATAAAAGACTTGATAGTCATATGAGCTTAGGAATGGATGTAACAGCATATTATGGTGCTAGAAAATCTTTGTCAGAAGAGTTAAATGACGTTGACCTTAATAGTGATAATGCATATAATACAAGGAATACATCATTTATTGGTCTTCCAGTAGGGCCAATTAGTAATCCTAGTGAAGCTTCAATTGAAGCAGCACTAAATCCAAGTACAACTGATTATGTATATTTCT
The DNA here is from genome assembly GCA_947598425.1 of uncultured Bacilli bacterium. Classification (GTDB taxonomy): domain Bacteria; phylum Bacillota_I; class Bacilli_A; order RF39; family UBA660; genus SIG200. The sequence goes on from CANQFH010000072.1 coordinate 2,191, forward strand.
ATGCTGATAAAAATGGCAAATTACATTTTGCTAAAACAAACGCGGAATTCCAAGAGATAATCCGTACTTATAGTTAGGTGGTATAATGAAAGAATTAATATTAGAAATGGAAGATTATGCACAGGAAAGAAATGTGCCTATAATTGAGAAAAAATCCATTGCCTTTATTATGAAGTATATTAAAGAGCATAATATTAAAAGTATTTTAGAAATAGGATCAGCAATTGGTTACTCAGCTATTTTAATGGCTAGTAGTACTGAAGATGCTTTTGTCACAACAATTGAAAAAGATGAAGAAAGATATATGGAATGTCTTAAAAATGTTAAAAGATGTGGTATGGATAAAAAAATTAATGTCGTTTTTCAAGATGCTTTAGATGTTAATTTATCTGAAGAAGTTAAATATGATTTAATTTTTATTGATGCTGCTAAAGGACAATATATTAAATATTTTGAAAAATATAAATATTTCTTAAAAGATAATGGAACAATTATTACCGATAATTTAAAATTCCATGGTTATGTTGGACAAAGTAATAAAATAGAAAGTAAAAATTTAAAAGGACTAGTTCAAAAGATAGAAAATTATATAGAATTTTTAAAAGATAATCCCGAATTTGATACTAAATTTTATGATATTGGTGATGGTTTATCTGTGAGTACCTGGAAAAATGATAAATAAGATTATAATTACAATTAATAATTTAGAAGATATTGATAAATTAAAGAAATTAGGTATTACTAAATATGCATTCCCTTTAAAAGGGTTTTGTGTAGGAATATCTAATACTTTTTTAATTACTGATATTAAAGTAGATGGTTATTTATATATTAATAGAATATTAGATAATGAAGGAATTGCTAAATTAAAAGAGATTTTAAATAATTTAAATAGTCATATTAAAGGAATTATTTTTGATGATTTAGGAGTATTAGAATTAGTTAAAGATTTAAAGATAGAGAAAATATTATATTTAAGTCATTTTAATGCCAATAGTAAGTCAATTGAGTTATATTTAAATTATGTAGATAGTGTATTTGTATGTAATGATATAACTAAAGAAGAAATAGAATATATAGTAAAAAAGATTCCTAATAAATTAACTTTATTTTTATTAGGATATGATGGGGCGATGTATTCTCGAAGATTACTTTTAGATAATTATAGTAAATTTTATAATATTGAAAAGAAGAATCCTTTATTAATAACTAATGATAATACCCAGTTTTTAATTCATGAAAATGAATATGGTACTTATTATTATCATTATCCTTTATTTAATGGTATTCTCGAATTACAAGATTTAGATGTTAAGTATTTCTTTATTAATAGTGCTTTTCTTAATATAGAAGATATTATAGATTTATTAAATGGCAAATCTAATATTCCTTATAGTAAAGAATTTTTATATCAAAAAACAATATATAAAGTAAAGGGTGATAAAAATGCCTGAGTTATTAGCACCAGCTGGAGACATGGAAAGACTTCAAATTGCTCTTTTATATGGGGCAGATGCCGTTTATATTGGTGGCCGAGATTTTAGCCTAAGAGCTAATGCTAAGAATTTTAGTATTGAAGAGATAGCAGCTGCTATTAAATTTGCTCATGAGTTAAATAAGAAGGTTTATGTAACAGTTAATATTATTTTTCATGAAGAAAATTTAGATAATTTAGAAGAATATTTAATTACTTTAAAAAAATTTAATGTTGATGCGGTTATTGTTAGTGATATCATCGGAGTAAATTTAGCAGTTAAACATGGTTTAGAAGTTATTTTATCTACCCAATCAAGTACTTTAAATTATGAAGCAATTAAGTTTTGGCAAAGTCTGGGAGTTAAGAGATTTGTCTTAGCTCGTGAAGCCTCTCGAGAAGACATTATTAAGATTAAGAAAGAAACTAAAGCTTCTATCGAATGTTTTATCCATGGAGCAATGTGTACTTCTATAAGTGGTAAATGTATTTTATCTAATTATTGTACTAATAGAGATTCTAATCGTGGTGGTTGTGCTCAAATATGTAGGTGGGTATTTAAATGTGATGGTCCTGATTTTACTTTTATGAGTAAAGATTTAAATATGGTATCTTATTTAGAAGATATGATTAATATTGGGATTGATTCTTTTAAAGTAGAAGGACGAATGCGTTCTATATATTATATTGCAACCGTTATTATGTGTTATCGCCATCTTATTGATAGTATTATCAATAAAACTTTAACCGAAAAAGATCAAAAGTATTATGAGAATATTTTAAATAGAGTAGCTAATAGAGAAACTAAACCACAATTTTATCACGAGTTTCCCGGAGTTTCTGAAAGTTATTTTAATGATCGAACTGAAGAAAGTAATCAAGACTTTTTAGGAATAGTATTAGATTATGATTCTAAATGTAAACGCATATTATTAGAACAAAGAAATATTTTTAGAGTAGGAGATTTAGTAGAGTTTATTGGTCCTAATATGGAAGTAGTAACATATACTATAAAGAAAATAATTGCTGCGGATACTTTAGAAGAATTAGAAGTAGCTAGACATCCAGTTATGCATGTTTATTTAGAATATGACAAGTATATGCCAAAGTATGCGATGATGCGTACAAAAATATTTGACAAAGAAAATGTTTTATAGTATTATTTTGTAAGTAAAAAATTTAAATAAAAAGGAGAGATTTTTTTAATGAAAAAAGAAGATTTTTTCGAACTAACT
>CANQFH010000073.1 GCA_947598425.1 uncultured Bacilli bacterium
TTTACTGTTCTGGAGATTCCTCCAATTTCTTTACTCTCTTCTAATATAACTACTTCATATTCTTTACTTTGCTTTAATAACTCATATCCTGCGGTTAATCCTGCTGGTCCAGCTCCGATTATTACTACTTTCTTTTTCATCTTCTTTTTTTCCTTCCTATGGTTTTAATGCTGTTATAGGTATAATATAAATATCATCATCTTTACTAATTGCTTCATAATGTCCGACAATAATTGCCATAAATTTAGGTTTCTTTGAAACATTATTATAAAAAGTATGTAAGCTATTTTTAGCTTCTTCAATACCTAATTCACTTAATTTTATTTCAATGGCACCATATTCACCACTTGCAAACTCCACTATAGCATCTATTTCATCTCCTGAAGTATTATCACGGAAATGATATAGGTGACCATCCAAATAATCCATATAAATTCTTAAATCTCTTTCTACTAAAGATTCAAATAATAAACCAAAAGTATGATGGTCTTCTAAAAGTTTTTGAACATTTAAATTTAAGGCTGCTGCTGCAAGTGATGGATCGACTAAATGTCTTTTAGCAGATTTACCTACTCTTTTAGAAGAACGATAATTTATCCCAAAAGCCTCTTGATTACATATTAAATATAAATTATCTAAAGCATTTATATAATCCGCTACAGTTTGTCTACTTTCTATTAAATCATCATTATTTTCATAAAAAGAAATATCTTTTACTATTGTATCGTTACCTGCTACTGAAGATTCATTACGAGCTAAAGAACGGATTAACATTCTCATTTTATTGCTATCTCTCTTTTTGGTTTTAAATTCATGAATGTCTTTTGTTAATACAGATTCTATATAACTTTTAGGTATAAGTTCTATATCACTTACATTCATATTGCCAGGCCAACCACCTCTTATAATTAATTTAGCCAGTTCTTCTAATTCGACTTTTCTTAAATATTTTTCTTTGACATTGCCATTTAATAAATCTTGAAGGGATACATCACCTGAAGAATCTTTTGATTCATATAAACTCATAGGATGCATTCTTAAAGTGGCTATTCTACCTACTCCAGAGTGAAATACTTCATCTTCATCATTTTTAGTTAAGGTAGTTGATCCCGTTAAAATAAAATTACCTTTGCTAACATTATTATCACATTCATGACGTACGGCATCCCAAATGCTTGGAACTATTTGCCATTCATCTATTAATTCTGGTTTATTATCATTAAATATATATTTAGGATCAACTTTAGCTAAATTTCTCGAACTTTTATCAGTAAGATATATAACACTTTTTGCATATTTCAAAGAACTCCAAGTTTTACCACACCATTTTGGCCCTTCAATAGATATGGCCCCAAAAACATTTAAATACTTTTCTATCTTATCATCTATCAATCTTTTTTGATATCCTTTAGGAACTAAATTCATCTTTTACCTCTTCTCTACCATAATAATATCATTTTATTTAACACTTTTCAACTATTTTGCTTAACACTTTTCCATTAATTTGTTTAACACTTTTCCAAAACTTTATACAACACTTTTCGAGCTCCAAAGTTCCATACAAACACTATTATTGTTGATATGATCTTACTTATCATATAATACATCTTCTTGGATATTAACCATACCATTAAGGTATCTATTCCTAATCCAATTACTCCAATAATTCCATATATCATAAATTCTTTCTTTTTACTTATACTGGTCTCTTCTTGGAATACCAACTTCTTACTTAATACATAATTTACTATTAATCCTAAGATAAAGGACATTATATTTGATATTATATAATATATCTTAAACAACTCTGTAAATACATACAACATTCCAATATTTACTACTGCTGCTATTCCTCCCACAAATAAATATCTTATAAATTGAATTACAGTATTATTGGTTTTCTCTTTAAATATTTTATTATATATCTTTAATGTTTCATTATCTTCATTTTCTTCTTTAACATAACTTGATATTCCATATATTAATAATGGGATGGCACATATTATTTGCGAATACACAAAGCGATACTCTTCTCCCGTTATCAATAGCATTATGACTAGGGTATTACTTAAAACTAATATATATGGTAACCATTTTCTAACATTAAGTTTGGTTCTACTAAAGCTAATAAATAAACTAAAAATAATTATAAATAATCCTTCACCAAAACTTATAAAGAATACCCTTAATACTTTAAAATTATTATATTTAACTAATAATTTATAAGTATTTAAACTTAAATCTTCCATATTACCTTTTTTAGTAATACTTGTTTCATGGACTGTTACTTTATGATTAATTCCTTCTAAATCTTTATTAATTTCCCATATAGGACTAGTCATATTTAAATAAGAAATAACAAAAGAATCAAAATTATGAATTGATTTATATTTCCACATCAATATTATTTCTGTAAAGTGTTTATCTATTTCTTGATTTATATTACTATTTTGCCATTTTATTTTATTAAAGTTTTTAGGATTATAATATTTATTCCAATATTCTAAAGGAGCTAAATCATTTAAAATAACTTTTTCTTTCTCACTAAATTCAATATCATTATTGTAATAATAAGATATTTGCCCTAATATTAGTCCAACCATCTCCGACTTACCACCATTTTTACCTATATTAAAATAATTATAAACCGGGCCAGTTAAAAGATAATTACTTAATAATATAACTATTAAAGTAATACCTAAGAATTTACGATATTTAGAATAATATATAATTAAAAATATAAATATTAATATAAAAGGAATAATACCATTATGTCTAAATAATAAGATAGCTAAACTACTAATAATAAAGATTATTTTATGACCAATATTATCTAACCAACTTCCTTTAGTTATTGTAATTTCTATTACCAATAAAGTTAATAATAATATAAAGTAAGAATACGGGATATCTTTCCATAAAACTACACTATAACGAATAAAAATAGGATTTAAAACAGTTAGTAATAATACAATAGTGGTCCATTTAAAATCTAAAAAATACTTTCTTAAAAAATAACATAAATATAATAAGATTATATAAATAACTATTAGTTGCATGATAGTAGATGATACAATGTTATTATATATTAAAGATGGTAGTTTATAAAATAATAAAGTATATATTAAAGGATGCCAATTGGAATATACATTACTTTGAACTTCATTCCATATATCTAAAGTGTCTTTAGAAGCATAACCTGGATAATATGATAAAAAAGCAATTAAAAAAGGAATAATAATTATCAGTGAATAAATAATATATTCCCATTTTTTTAATTTTTTATTAGAAGGCTTAATTATTAATTTTAACCATACTAAATAAAATAAGATAAAACTTATACTAAAAATAATTATAAATTTAATAATATTAAAATTATGCCATGTTAAACTAATAGATAGATAAAAAGACAATAATATAATTAAAATGTAATCTAAAACTTTCTTTTTCACTAGTTAACTCCTAAAAGATGCAATTATTGCCTCAACTATTCTTTTACTTGCAAAACCATCACCATATGGATTATTAGCATGGCTCATACGTTCATAAGATTTTTTATTAGTAAGTAATTCTTTAGTTTCTTTATAAATAACTTCTTCATCAGTACCAACTAATTTTAAAGTACCAGCTTCAATACCTTCAGGTCTTTCAGTAGTGTTTCTTAATACTAATACGGGTTTACCTAATGATGGAGCTTCTTCTTGAATACCTCCAGAATCCGTTAAGATTAAGTAAGCTTTATTTTGAAAATTATGAAAATCAAAAACTTCTAAAGGTTCAATTAAATGGACTTGATTACAACCATCAAAAACTTCTTTAGCAACTTCCCTAACTTTAGGATTTAAATGAATTGGATAGATAACTTTAACATCACTAAATTCATCAGTTATTCTTCTGATTGCTTTAAATATATGACGCATTGGTTCCCCTAAATTTTCTCTTCTATGAGCAGTTAGTAAAATCATACGATCATTTTCTTGAAGCCAATCTAACTCTTTGTGAGTATAATCTTCTTTAACAGTAGTTTGCATGGCATCAATAACGGTATTACCTGTTACATATATTTTATTTATATCTTTACCTTCTTTTAGTAAATTATCTTTACTCATATTAGTCGGAGCAAAATATAAATCAGCCATATTATCAACCATTTGACGATTCATTTCTTCAGGATAAGGACTATATTTATCATAAGTTCTAAGACCGGCTTCAACATGGCCAATTTTTATTTGGTTGTAAAAGGCCGCTAAAGAAGCAGCAAAAGCCGTTGTAGTATCACCATGAACTAATATTAAATCTGGTTTAACTTCTTTAATTACTTGATCTAAACCATTCAAAGCTTTAGTAGTTATTTCTCCTAAAGTTTGACCAACACTCATAATATTTAAATCATAATCAGGAACAATATTAAATGTATCTAAAACTTGATCTAACATTTCTCTATGTTGAGCCGTAACACATACTACACTTTCTATTTCTTTATTATTTCCTAATTCTTTAACTAGTGGAGCCATTTTTATAGCTTCAGGTCTAGTTCCAAAGACACTCATTACTTTTATTTTTTTCATGTAAAACCTCCAAGATTCTTACAAATAAATTATAACTTAGGTAATTATTAATTGTCAAATTAATCACGTAAAAAATACTATTAACCATTATTTAGCTAATAGTATTTCTTTATTTAATTAGAAGTTTCTTTAGATTCATGATATTCCTTCTCAGTATTAACATTCCATATATTATCTTTATTCTTAATATTATGAATTATATTATTGACTGTCTCAAATGATGTTACCATTGAATGATCCATATTATTATATCGATGTTG
>CANQFH010000074.1 GCA_947598425.1 uncultured Bacilli bacterium
GGAGTAAGGGAATCGAACCCTTGCATACCGGAGCCACAATCCGGCGTGTTAACCACTTCACCAACTCCGCCATAACTAAATAAAATAATACCAAAAAATAGGTTAAAAAGCAATAAAAAATTGTAATAACTAATCTATATCATTTAAATTAACATTTTCATTTTTAATAAAATCCGCAAATTCTTCTTTAAATTTAGCTATTTCTTTTATTTTAACATCATCATAAACACTTTTAGTATTACATATTGCTTTATAAAAATGTTTAGTTGTTACTATTTTTTCATTATCATATAAAGCATATGTAAAAGCATTAGCTACTATGGTTAAGCAAATATCTGGATATCTACTAGATACTTCATATATTCTTTTATATTCATCAGTCATTTCTACTATAAACTTCATAAACTTTTCTATTTGAAATGGCTTATAATTAACTTTAACTCCAATTTGTTTTTCTAACTTAGGTATTGTTCCCATTAATATTTTAACTGTAGTTTCTTGGTCAGTTTCTAAAACTTCAATTTTTTGGAATCTTCTTAAAAAGGCTCGATCTCTTAAAATATAAGTTTCATACTCTTCTTGAGTAGTAGCTCCGATCATTTTAATTAACCCACGATCTAAACTAGGTTTTAATAAATTAGCAAAATCAATACCACCAGTTCTACTTACTAATAAATGAGTTTCATCTATAAATAATATCGTATTTTTTCTTTCCGCTATTTCTCTTATAATAACATCTAATTTACTTTGAGTTTCATGTTCATCAGTACTTACTCCAATTAAACTAGCAACATTTATTTTAATAATACTCCAGCCCTTTAAGGCATCAGGTACTTCATTTCTTTGAATCCGATAGGAAAGTCCTTCAACAATAGCGGTCTTACCAATACCAGCTTTACCAACTAAAAGAGCACTCTTCTCTGGTGTTAATAAAGTTAGAATACATTCTTTGATTTCATTATCCCTAGCAATGGCGGGATCAGTTATATATTCTTTGGCTGTTAAATCTTCACCATAGATATCAATTAAAGACAAATAATCATTATTCATAATACCACCATCTAAAGTATATCATAACTTGACAAAAAATAAAAACAGATTATAATAATTAGACATCTACGGAAGGGGAATTAATATTAATATGGAAGAATATTGTGGTTATTGTGCTTGGTTAGATGAAAAAAATAAAGAAAGATATTCGAGTCTAAATAGATACTATTGTGATAAAAGAGGAGGATACCATGAACTAACTGAAAAAGGTTGTTATAGTTTCATGAAAGATCCTGAAAAAGGTAAAAAAGAAGGTGGTTATCAACCATCTGGATGTTATATTACCACAATTGTTTGTGAAATATTAGGTTATGATGATGATTGTGAATTATTAACAATATTAAGGAATTTTAGAGATACATATTTAAAAAATAATATTGAATACTTACCTATCTTATTAGAATATGATGCAATTGGTCCCATTATTAGTGATAATATTGCCAAAAGAAGAGATGCTTATAGATTATGTTTAAATATATTAAGTAATTTTCTAATACCTTGCGCTAAAGATATTCAAAATGGTCAATATGCTACTGCAATTGAAATATATAAGAATATGGTTTTAAAATTAAAAGAAGATTTTACAATCGAAGGTATAAGTATTAATGAAAATTATGATATTAATACAGTTGGTAAAGGAAGATTTAGATAATAATCTTCTTTTTTAATACTTACTTATAATAAATTTTACTAAATCCCTAGCAGAATTACCATTAATATACTTTAATTGATTTTTACATAACTTATTTTGTAACTTTTTATCTTTTAATAATAATTGAATATCTTTAATAACTTCTTCTTCATTAGTGGCTTTTAAACTCATCTTATTAGTCTCAAAAAAATTAGCATTATAATTTTCGACACCTGGAATTGGCATCATATGAATAAAAGGTTTATTAATGATAGCGACTTCAGTTGAAGTTAATCCTCCTGGTTTAGTAACAACTATATTACTATATTTTAAATAATAATTCATATCTTTAGTAAATCCTACTACTTTTAAATTATTATTATTTATTTTTAATAATGATTCTTCTAATTTTTTATTATTACCGCATATAACTACAAAATAAACATCGGGTATTTCTAATAATAATTTATTTATTAAACTTACTAAATTTCCAAATCCCATTGATCCTGATGTTATTAATACAATATCTTTATCTGTAGGAAGTAAGTTTAAATTAGTAATATTTTTATAGTTAGAAGATACCGGTATTCCTAAAGGCATTAATATTTTTTTACTTATCCCTTTTTTGAGAAAACTTTTTATTAATAATTTAGAAGGTATTATAAAATAATCAGGTTTAGTTTCATTCCAAAAAGGTATACATTCATAATCGGTAGCAATATTTATAAAAGGTATTCTTTCTTTTTTATTGATTTCTGTTAAAGTCATACTAGGAAATAAATGAGTACATATAATTAAATCATAATTATTATTCTTGATATATTTAATTAATTTATCACATGCTAATTTATTAGCTAAGTAAACTGGAGAAGTTATATTACTTTTATTATATAATTCTCCAATTTTATAAACACTATTAAATATTTTTCCTTTGCCTTTAGTAGAGTCTAAATATAACTTCTCTACTAATTCTGAAGTTTTTTGATTTATTAAAGCTAAATAATCAGCAACATCACAAAGAATATTATTTAAATTAAATTCTTCTTTAATATATCTAGCACAGGCATTATGACCGCCTCCAGTTGAACATGTTAATACTAAAACTTTCATTAGATTACTCCCATTTATTATTAAACATATTTTTTAAATAATCACTATTAAAATTATTATCTAAAAATTCTTCATAAACATTTTGAGGCGGTATTCCTTTTTCAGAATCTTTAGCTCGCATCACAGCACTTACTGTTAAAATAGTATCTAATGATAAAAAGATAATTAAGACATTCATAATTATTTTACCTACTTTAATATTAATTTTATTTATTAATTTAGTAATTAAAGGATATAATATTTTAATCCATAAGATACCTAATAATCCCCAGAATATTGAATATAATAAACAAATACGACCATTAATATTTAAAAATTTTTTAGAATAATCCCAAGCACAAAAACCTAAAACTAATTCCATTCCCCAACTCATGATATATTCAATAATTGATCCTCCAATAAAGCCAATTAAAAATATTTTTATATATGAAGAATTACGATATTTAAAGAGTAAAGCCGTGAGTAAAACCGCACAAATACCATAAGCTATGTTAAAAGGACCAATAACTAAAGCTGAATGATTAAGTATTAGGCCACTACGAATATAAGTCCAAATACCTTCAACTAGCCAACCTACTACACAACCAAAGATAAAGGTATAAAATAAATTATATAAATTTAATTTTTTCATTAATATCACTTGCTATAAAGTATATCATGTTTAATATTAATTGTAAATTATGGGAAAAGAAAACTCTCTAATAGAGAGTAATATCAAATTTATTTCATATTTTACTTATTCTTCTTTTAAAAGCCAATCGATAATATTTAAAACTTTTATCCCATTAAAATCATTGTTTATTGTTTTATCCATAGTTAAAATTATTTTCTCATAATTATCATTAATACTTTCAAGGCTTCTTACCTCTCTTATTTTAACATCTTCATTAGCTAATGATTTAGTAACTTGAAAATATTTTATATCATTAGGATTTTCAGCTACAAAATCAACTTCATATTCATTATTTTTACCAATACTTACTTTGTATCCTCTGCGAAGTAATTCTAAATAAACAACGTTTTCTAGTAAGTGACCTTCATCTATATTTCTAAATCCAAGGATTATATTTCTTAAACCAATATCTGAAATATAATACTTTCCTAAAGTTTTTAATAAAGCTTTTCTTTTTATATCAGCTCGCTCTGCTTTATACATTATAAATGACTTTTCTAACATATTTAAATAATTATCAATTGTTTGATGATTAGAACTTTCAATTATCTTATTACTATTTAAATAATCACTTATCTTAGTAGAAGATATTGGGCTTCCTATATTACTAGCCAAATATTTAATTATATTTTCTAAAAGAGCAGTATCTTTTATTTTATTACGATCAATAATATCTTTTTTAACTATAGTATTATAGATATCATTTAAATATGATAAAACTAATTCATTATTATCTTTAATTAAAGTGATAGCAGGAAGTCCCCCATATTTTAAATATTCATTAAATTTATCTAATAAATTATTATTATCATAATTATTAAATATTAAATATTCTTTGAATGACAAAGGGTACATTTTGATTTCAATATATCTACCTGATAAAAGAGTTGATAATTCACTTGATAAAAGATAAGCATTAGAACCAGTTATATAAATATCAATGTCAAAATCAACTTTAAAAGAATTGATAGCTTTTTCCCACGCTTCTACATTTTGAACTTCATCTAATAATAAATACATTTTGCCTTTTTTTATTCTTTCTTCTACATATTTATATAAATCTTTATAATTTCTTATAATATCATATTTAGCAGATTCAAAATTTATATGAATAATATTTTCTTCCTTTATTTTTTCTTCTAGTAAATATTCTTTGAACATTAATAAAAGAGTTGATTTACCACTTCTTCTAACACCAGTTATTACTTTTATAAACTCCTTATCTTTAGCATCAATCATTTTTTTTAAATAATTATCTCTTTTGATCATCTTTAATC
>CANQFH010000075.1 GCA_947598425.1 uncultured Bacilli bacterium
TCCTGAGCAGTTTGAATTTGACTATTTTTCTCAATTACCCCCTCTTTTACCTGTCTAATCTATTGACTTATCTCCCCTACAAATAATTATTTTTAACACTTATTCCATACTCTTTAAATATTCTATTGCATCACTTAAAGTGCTTACTCCTACTATCTCGATATTTAATTTTCTTTTATTTTTAATATCTAAAGCTTCTTGATAATTTTCTATTGGACATAAGAATACATCTGCTTTATTTTTACTAGCTCCTAAAACTTTATATTTCACTCCTCCTATTTCTTCTACAGTACCATCACTATTAATTGATCCTGTTCCCACTATATTTTTACCTTTAGTAATATCTTCTTCAGTTAAGGCATTATAAATAGCTAAACTCATCATTAATCCCCCACTAGATCCGGATTCATTACTTTTCATTTTAATTTTAACAGGTATTTCTGTTTCATAATCATAACTAGTTTTAAAAGATACTCCTACTTTCAAATCATTAGTTTCTTCTTCATAGTATATCTTAGCATATCTTTCATATTCTTGATCTTTATTTAAAACTTTAATTTTAACTTCATCATTTTCTTTTAAAGTATTAATATATTCTTTAACATCATCTAAAGAAGTAATATTATGGCCATCTATTTCTAATATTTCATCGCCAACTTCAACATCAGTTTGGGCTTTATCACTTAAAAACGCTACTGTATTAATAACTCTTTTAATGTTAATACCATAATCACTTTCATTAAAAGCAGCAATTATAGCATTATTAATTCCTTCATTTAGATATTCTTTACCTACTTCTAAAACATCTTCATAACTATCTTCATTAGTAATATCACTAAGAGGTATTAAATCCCAATCAGGAAGAATATAAGATAGTAAAATAAAGGCTGGAGTACCCTTAATCGCAGATACATAACTCATTGATAAAGTTCCTTCTTCCTTATATTCTTTATCAATAACAATTCTATTTTCTAAATCAATTGTACCCCCACTTTTATATATAATATATGGTAATTCATAATATAAGGCAAAAACTAAAAATACTAAAAATATTAAAAATTTATAATTTTCTTTTAAAAATATTTTAAACTTTTCATATAATTTATTAAACATAAATATCACCTAATTCATTATAGCATGATGGAGTCTTTTTATGAATAATCTTAAAAAAATTTTCACAATTATTTTATTTTTCTTATTAATAATTATTTTATTTAAATATAATTATATATTAAATAAATCAGTTATTGAGGCTTTTTTATTATGGATTAAAAAAGTATTTCCTTCACTATTTATCATGTTCATTTTAAATGATATTATTATCGAACTAAACTTATTAAGTTTTTTAAAAATAAATCATCAAATTATATTATTATCTTTATTTAGTGGTACTCCCACTGCTACTTTTATTATCAAAGAAATGCTTAATAAAGGCAATATAACTTTAGAAAATGCTAATAGGTTAATGAGTTATACTTATTTTTCTAATCCCTTATTTTTATATAATATTTTATCTTTATCTTTTAATAATTATATTACTTTTAAAATTATCATTATTCATTACTTAACTAACTATATTATTAGTTTAATCTTTCATAATAAATATTCTAATAAAATTAATAATACTAGTAAGCAAAATAATTTATTATTAATACTTCCCAAAGCAATTAACAAAAGTATTAATACATTATTTATGATTTTAGGTACAATCACTTTTTATATGATAATTACTAATTTATTTATGAAAATAATTAATTTAAATCCCTTAGGAGAAGTATTATTTAAAGGATTATTAGAAATAACTCAAGGTTTAAATATCTTATCTAAATTAAATATTCAAAGCTTAATAAAAGAGATTACTGCATTAGCTATAATCTCTTTTGGGGGTTTATCTATTCATACTCAAGTATTAAGTATTATAAGTGATACTAATATTAATTATTATTATTTCTTTATAGGAAGGATTCTCCATATTTTAATTAGTACACTTACCTATCTTTTTATTACCATTATTATTTAATAAATTATTACTACTCATAATTAAATTTTCAGTACTAGAAGAATAACTAATTTCAATATCATCAACAGCATTATTTCTTAATTCATTATTTCTTTCATGATAAGGATTATTATAGACATAAATATTTAATTTAAAATAATATTCATTAGCAACATTATCAACATCATAAGTTAATATAGCACATTCATCTAGGGTTGCTCCTTTCATTTCCCAGGAATAATCTTCATTATTATAACTATGATAATTTAAGTAATAAGTTGTTGTCTCGATACCATTAATTAATTCCTTTTTAGTACTAGTAAATAATTTAGCTTGAACAGTCCCATTAGCGCTCATATAATCAAAAGTAACAGATAAATCATCACTATTATTAGATATCCCTGTTAAAGTATAAGTATTTAAATCATTTTCAATTGTATAAATAGCTTCCGCTCTATTTAATTGATTATTATAGGCAAAATTATTATTATCAGTTTCATTTCTTAAATCTAATAATAATTGTAATAAAAATACTAAAACTATCCCTATTAAGATAATACTAACTAAAAGTTCCATTAAAGACATTCCTTTTTTATTTAATCTCATAATTAACCTCTATTTAAAATATACTTCACAGACTGTAGGCCCAGTAGTTTCTACATGTAAAGAATTGTTTTGATAAGTAATAACAGCTCCATTAGTACATCCTGAATTATATAATGTATAACCTCCTACCGGTACTTTACTAAGTTCATATAACATTGTTTTTCTATTCATAACATAAACATTAACAGTTATATCAGATACCATTAATTTATAATAAATATGACATGTATCTTCGGTAGTGGCATCTACTACAGGAATATTATTATAGACATTAATAACTGAACCATTATCACATTTACTGATACTACTATCAAGTTTATAACCAATACTAGGTACTACAGCTACTTTTTCATAACCCCCATCACTAGTTTCTAAATAATAATTATAAAATATATTACCATTAGTTCTTTCAAAATAAGCATAACAAGTAGTTTGTTCTTCACTAGATGCCTCAATTACGCCATTAGTAAAGGTTACTGTAGCATTACTATTATCACATTTATAACCTACATATTTATAATTATTACCTGGAATGCCAAAAGTTCTACTATATTTTTTACCAGTAGTATAACCACTTATGCCAGTATCAGTCTCTTGCATAATAATTACTTCAACTTTATCATTACCACCATTATAATAAACATTACATTCATTCGGAGCACTAGATGCTATAACTAATTCATTATTTTCTACAGATATATTAGTATCAATACTTTCATCTACACATGTATAAGAATTAAAAGTATAATTAGATCCTGGAATATCTTCAACCTCAGTATATTTTAAATTATTATATTCATGACTACCATTAGCATTTTCTTTATAGATATGTAAAATAATATCACCATTTCTTCTAATAAAAGTAGCTTTACACTCAGCTTTATTACTAGCTTCTATCGTAAACTTTCTAGTTACTTCATCAAAATTTATAATTGCATCATTATTACAACTATAACTATCTAATGTATAAGTACTATCGGGAATACTTTTTACTAATACTTCTTCACTAACTGGAGTCTCTTTGGTATATATTTTTAAATCAATATCTCTTTCCACTTCTTTAAAATAAGCATAACAAGAATCTTTTTGATATGCAGTTATGGAAATATTCCCATTCATGTATGATAAAGATGAACCATTTTTACAATAACTATAACTAGGTTCAAATACATAGCCATAACTAGGTAAATCATTAGTTACTTCATATTCTAAAGTCTCTTCATCCCAAACCATTAAATATAAATTAATATCGGCTTCATTTTCCATAGCAATAGTGTTCTTAATATCATAACGATATTCTTCTAATAAAAAGCGATTTTGAGTATATGAATTTAATAAAAATACCATTAATGATAGAAATATTAAGAAGAAAGTATAAATTAAAGAAGTAGATACAAAACCTTTATTATTCATAATTACACACTTACCCAACTATAATAAAGATGACAGTTAGTATTATTAGCACTACAAGTTTGATACTCTACTACCAAAACATAAGTACATGATACATCTATATAGATACTTTTTAAATAACTTTGCATCTCTTCACTAGTATTTAAATATAAATTATTACAATTTTCATATTCTAAACAATTCTTATCATTTGCACATTCCTTAGTACATTTTTTTAAATTATCTAATTTATTTTCTTTTAAAATAATCATTTGTTTAACATCATAATCTTTTAATAATGAAGCAAAATAAGTCATTTTATTTTCATTATTAATAAATAAATCTTGATATTCTAATCCTATAGTAACAAAATACTTATTTTTATCTCCTGTAATATCTTTTAAAGCTCCCATTAAATTTAAATTATTTAAGCTTTTCTTTAAATAAGAACTACGATAGATATAAGCAACATCATCATAATATACTCTAGTTTTTTCTTTTTGCAAGACATTATTAAAAGTGGTATATAAAAGAAGCAACGCAGTTGTTAAGACTACAATTGCTACAATGGTTTCTACAAATACAAAGCCATCATTCTTCATATATCCACTTCCTATTATATTAATTATAAACTAAAGATAAAATTAATTCAATTTAAAAAGGACTTAAAGTCCTAATTATTCTAATATACCTTTGATTCTTCTTACTCCAGCACTAGAAGATTCT
>CANQFH010000076.1 GCA_947598425.1 uncultured Bacilli bacterium
TTAAAACATTTTTCTAAGACATCATGAAATATAGAACCAATAAATGCTTCAAAATTTTCTTCATATTTATCTAATTTTAAAATATTAGCAATATAATAACGAAAAGCACATAAGTTATAATTATTTAAACTCGAATAAGATAAAGTTAATTTATTATTTAAATAATCTTTTAATTCTAATTTATTAATTCCGGTAAATTTATTACTAAAAGTTTGATAGGGAATATCTTTTATACTATTTAAATACAAATAATAATTATCATTAGTTATCCCATATTTATAATAATTATCAAGACTAATACCATAATTAATTAAAGTATTCATGTAAGAATAAGTTATATCTCGAGGAACATATTTTACTACTTCTAAATTTAATTCTTTAATTAAATGTGAGGGATAATAATCTTTTTTATAATCACTAAGCTTATAAGTTAATACAATATTTTGAATACTATTAATTTTATTGATAAAATATTCTTTTTCTAATTTGTTTTTTGCTTCACTTAGAAGTAGACCGACTTCACTCTTGATATTATCAGTAAGATATTCTTCATCTTTGTATAATTTTATATTTCCAAAATTCATTAAAAAGACATATTCATCTTCAATATAAGAATTAATATCGATTACTTCTAAATAACTAGTATAATTAAAATTATCTATATAAGTATGTTTTAAATCATATATTATTAATTCTTGTAAATAATTATTTTCTTGAACATAAAGATATTTATTACATATATTAATTATTTTATTGATTATAACATTATCTTTTGTTCTTAGAAGGTCAATGGCATCTTTTACTCCTAAAGATAAATTTTTAATAAAGTTTTGCGTAATATCTAAACTATAAAGGGAATGTTTAATTGGGTTTTTAAAAGGAATATTATAAAATTTAGCTAAACGATTAAAATCATTATAATACTCTTTATCTAACCCCATTATTTTAATTTTGTTAATATTAATACCTTTTAAGATTAAACTACTAACTTCATTTAAAACAAACTCTATTTCTTCTTGCATTGTTTTAAATTCATATACTTTATCACACTTATATTTACTATCATTATTTATTATTTTAGCATTTATTTCATCATATATATCTAATAAATAAGGATCTATATAACTATAACCAATAACTATAATATTATAATTACTTAAGTATTTTTTAAAATTATTATTATATACAATTAAATTATTAGCTATTAATTCTTTTTTGATATTAGCTAAATATTGTAGTTTAAAATCTTGGTAATCACAATCTTTTATATAATATAAATTATTTAAATACACCTTAGCTATTTCTACTTTTAAATTATATTTTTTTATTAAATAATAGATAGCTTCTTCTTTTATTTTAAATAAATATTCTTCTAAAAATTCTTTTTCAGTATAAAATTTAATATCTAATAATTTATAACCTATCTTTTTTAATAAAACCTTTTTGTAATTATTTTCACATATTATTACCATTTTATTTTGTACATCTATCATTATAACTCCATTAATTCTTGATAATTATCGATAATATTAATTAATTCATCTTTTGTAGTAGCTTTATTTATTGCTAATTTAAAATTTTTAGTATTATTCATCCCCTTTAAAAAATACATAAGATTAGTACGCATTTCTAAAACTCCAATATATTCATTTTTATCTTGGACTAATTTTTCAGTATAATATTTCATCATTTTTATTTTTTCTTCTAAAGTTACTTCTTTTGGAATAATACCTTGATCTATATATTCTAGACATTCTTTTATTAACCAAGGATTACCTAAGGCACCCCGACCAATCATCACTGCTTTACAATGACATTCATCTAACATATATTTAGCATCATAACAAGTTTTAATATCACCATTACCTATAACCGGAATATTGACAGCATCAACAACTTCTTTAATTATTTGTAAGTTGGCTTTACCACTATAACCTTGACTTCGAGTTCTGGCATGGACAAAGATGGCCTTAGCTCCAGAGGATTCACATATTTTAGCTATCAATGGTGCATTAATACTTTTTTCATCCCAACCACTTCTAATTTTAACAGTAACTGGAACGCTAACGGCATTTACTACTTTAGAAACTATTTCTCTTACTAATTCAGGATCTTTTAAAAGACTACTTCCCGCTTTACTCTTAATAGCAACTTTAGGAACAGGACACCCCATATTAATATCTATTATTTTAATATGATAGGTATCTACTAATATTTTAGCAGCGCTTGCCATAACCTCAGGATTAGAACCAAATATTTGCACCGCCATGGGAATATTTATTTTATCTATTCCTTTTAACATATCTAATGTTTTTTTATTATTTCTAACAATGGCTTCAGCACTTATTAATTCTGTAACGGCATATCCTAACCCCATTTTTTCACAAATATTAATATATGTTGGATTGGTAACTCCAGCCATGGGAGCTAAACAAATTTGATTTTTAATTTTGACATTACCAATAAACCATTCCACTTGCCTCACCTCGTTATCATTGTCACATCACTATTATTTTCTAATAAAAAGGCATTGGCATCATCAGTATCAATATGCATTTCATAATAACCATTATCACTAATTTTTACTTCAGCATCAATAATTCCACTTTTTTCTCCAGATATTTTAACTTGTACTATTTCTCTATCTTGAACATTATATTTAATACTATCAGCCTTAGTCATATGAATATGTCTATTAGCAATAATTAAACCTTTGACTTCCACTTCTCCTAAATCAGTTTTTAAAGTAATATTTAAACTATCAGCTAAATCACCACTTCTTCTAACGGGAGGATTTAACCCAAGTAATCTAGCATCTCTTTTAGATATTTCAACTTGGTTATAAGGGCGAAAAGGTCCAACTAAACGGACATTTTCGATTTCTTTATCACCATTTTTAATTGTTAACACTTGATTAGAGGCAAACTCTCCAACTTGATTTAAATCTCTTTTTTTACTTATCTCTTCATTAAATAATTTGTAATAAACTTCTTTTGTCAAATGAACATGTCTATTACTTATTTGAACTTTTAAAGGATATTCCATAACAATCACCAATTTAATTATACCTTATTTATTAGTATAATTCTATTAATTTTAATCATAATATAAATGGTGATGATATGAAAAAGCCGGGATGCAGTAAATGTAATGAAACTCAAACCCAAGGTAGATGTTATATTGATAAAGAAAGTGGCCTACTTTGTGTAAGTCTTCAAGAAAAAATTGAACTACCTAAAGGTAAAAAAGTTTTAGTCCCACAAATATGTACTAATTGTGGCACAACAGAATGGATTACAATTGATACCGATGCAGAATAAAAAATGGCAACATTGTCATTTTTTTATTTTATATTCTTTTAATATCTATTAACTTGTTATCATCATATTCAATTTCATAAATATCACTAGTTGTTTCACTATCATCATAAATAATATGATTATTATATTCTAATATCAAATTTTCATCTAAATTATAACCAATTTTAGCATATTTAAGTAAAAAACCTAAAATTGCTCTTTTATGAGTATAAACAACTACATTATGATGCTCTGCCATTAATTTATTTAAAATTCTTTTCATACGATCACCAACATCATTTAAAGATTCTCCATTAGGAAGTTTATATGTTAAATCGTGATCTTGTAATCCTTTAACCATTTTCATATTCTTACTACCTAACGTACCTACTTTACAATCATTTAATTCTTCACATAATCTAATATCTAATTCTAGTGTATTACTTAAATATTTAGCACTAGAAATAGCACTACTATGAAATGAAGAATAAATGGCATCAATATCTTTAAAATTTGGTAATTTACTAAGCTTAAAAGCTTCTTCTTCACCACTGATACTCAGTGGTCTTAAAATTCTTAACAATTCTAAATTTGTTTTATTATCGTAATCTAAACCATCTAATAATAAATTATTACTAATTAAGTATAACTTCATTTTCTTCAACTTCTCCTTCTATTTTTAAGGGATTATTTGTTAAAGACTTAATGTCGGCATTCTGAATACTTTCAAATCTTTTGGTAATCTTCTCAGTTGTTGTATGTAATTCATCAATACTTTGGTTAACACTTTTAACACTTCTAGATAATTTATCCCATCTATCTTTATAACGATTAAATTCTACTCCCAATTTAGTTAACTCTTCATGAATTATTCTCGCATATTTATCTCTTTCCATATTCTTTAAAATCATACTTATTATTGATAACGTACTTATTAAAGTCGTTGGTCCTGTAATCCATACTTTCTTTTCATAGGCATATTGTAACAATTCTGGATGATAAGCATTAATCTCGGCAAATATCGCTTCAGCTGGTAAAAACATAATTGCTTCTTCACTTGTTTCTCCTACTACTATATATTTATTAGCAATATCATTAATATGCTTTTTAACATCATTAACAAAATTCTTTTCTAAAATATTTCTTTCTTCTTTAGTTCGATTTTTATCAACCATCTTTTGATAATTTTCTAAAGGAAACTTACTATCGATAGCAATGGT
>CANQFH010000077.1 GCA_947598425.1 uncultured Bacilli bacterium
CAATTTTCTTAGCTATTTCTTCATTATTAGTTAAAATAATTCCACCACGTGGCCCTCTTAAAGTTTTATGAGTAGTAGATGTAACTACATCGGCATATGGAATTGGTGATGGATGCAATCCTGCAGCTACTAAACCTGCAATATGAGCCATATCTACAAACATATAAGCTCCGACTTCATCACAAATTTCTCTAATTTTTTTAAAGTCGATAATTCTAGAATATGCTGATGCCCCAGCAATAATCATTCTAGGTTTTTCCTTTAAAGCAAGTAATCTTAATTCTTCATAATCAATCGTTTCAGTTTGGCTATTAACACTATAACTAATTATTTCATAATCATTACCACTAAAATTTAATTTATAACCATGAGTAAGATGACCACCATGATTTAAATTCATTCCCATTACTTTATCTCCATGGTTAAGCAAGGCTCTATAAACAGCCATATTAGCACTTGAACCACTATGAGGTTGTACGTTAGCATATTTACAATTAAATAATTGTTTTAAATATTCTTGAGCTTTAGTTTCAAACATATCAATATATTCACAACCACCATAGTATCTTTTACCAGGATAACCTTCAGCATACTTATTGGTTAAAATACTCCCTTGTAATTTTAAAACCTCTTTAGATACATAATTCTCTGATGCAATTAACTCAATATTTTCTTCTTGTCTTTTCCTTTCTAAATTTAATGCTTCTTCTAAATAATTATCCATTATATCTCCTCCTTTACAGCATTATATATATTCTCTAAAATCATCGCTATAGTCATTGGACCTACACCCCCAGGTACTGGTGTAATATATGACGCTTTTTTTGAAACATTTTCAAAATCAACATCTCCAACTACTTTACCAGCAATTCTACTAATACCAACATCAATAACAATAGCCTTATCTTTAATCATATCAGCAGTAATAAACTTTGGCTTACCAACCGCACTTATAACTATATCAGCCATTTTGGTATGTTCTTTTAAGTTTTTGGTTTTACTATGACACATTGTAATAGTAGCGTTTCTTTCTAATAATAAATGAAACAATGGTTTACCTACAATATTACTACGATTTATAATACATACATTTAATCCATTCAAATCAATTTGGTAATAATCTAACAATCTAACAATTCCTTTAGGAGTACATGAAATGTGAAATGGTCTTCCTAAATATAAATTACCTACTGATTTATTTGAAAAGCCATCAATATCTTTTTTATAATCTATTTTATTAAAACATTTAATAATATCTATATGTTGAGGGACAGGACTTTGAAGTAATATTCCATGGACTTTACTATCTTTATTTAATTCATCTATTAATTCTAAAACTTCTTCTTCACTAATAGTTTCTTCTAAATGATATAATTTTGTTTTGATTCCTACATATTCACATTTTTTTATTTTATTTTTGACATATATTTCACTAGCATTATCTTCGCCAATCCAAATGATAGCAAAATTAACTTCTTTATTTAATTTATTAAATTTTTCTTTATACTCTTCAACTATTTCTTTGCTAACTTTTTTACCATCAATTATCATTATCTTCATCGTCCTCTCTAAATAAGCCAAAATTGTAATCTATACCTAAAGAACGGTAAGCTTTTTCTGTAGCTATTCTGCCACTTCGAGTTCTTTTAATAAATCCTTCTTGTAATAGATAAGGCTCCACTACATCTTCAATTGTAGTAACTTCTTCACCAATACTTGTCGCTATTGTTTCAACACCAACTGGGCCACCATTAAACTTTTCAATTAAACTAGTTAAATATTCTCTATCGATACCATCTAGACCACTTTTATCAACATTTAACCTTTTCAAGGCCTTTAAAGTTATGTCTAAATCAATTTTACCATTACCTTCGACTAAAGCAAAATCACGAACTCTTCGAAATAGCCGATTAGCTACTCTTGGAGTCCTTCTACTTCTTTTAGCAAGTTCCATCGCCGCATCATCATCTACTTTAATATCAAAAACATTACCACTTCTAATAACAATATTTTTTAATTCTTCAAAAGAATAATATTCAAGCTTAGCTACAATTCCAAAACGATCTCTTAATGGGCTTGATAAATCTCCAGCTCTAGTAGTAGCACCAACTAATGTAAATGGTGGTAAATTAATCTTAATACTCTTACTTTTACCTTCACCACCAATTACTAAATCAATTTCAAAATCCTCCATGGCAGGGTATAATATTTCTTCAATATAAGCTGGCATACGATGAATTTCATCTATGAATAAAACATCGCCAGGTTCGAGATTTGATAAAATGGCTGCTAAATCACCACTTTTTTCGATAGATGGCCCACTAGCTGTTCTTAATGTAGAACCTAATTCATTAGCTATTATATGTGCAAGTGTAGTTTTTCCAAGTCCTGGAGGTCCATATAATAATACATGATCTAAAGGTTCATTTCGCATAATCGCAGCCTTAATAAATACTCTTAAATTTTCTTTTATTTTTTCTTGGCCCACATATTCATCTAAATTTTCCGGCCTAATATTTTTCTCAAATATATCTTCTTCTTTTTCTTCTGTACTAATAATTCTTTCATCCATTTTAAAACCTCCTTAAGTTGAATTTTTATTTTAATAATAATTTTAACGCTTCTTTTACTTGCTCTTCTAATGTCTTAGATGCATCTACATTAGGTATAATTTTTTTAATTTCCATAGTTTTATAACCTAAGTTTTCTAAAACACTAATTAGTTCTTCCATATCATTACTTTCATCTACAACATTACCATCAACAAATACTTTACCTTTTAAATCTAAAATTATTTGTCTTGCTAACTTCTCTCCAATCTTAGGAAACTTAGTTAAATATAAAATATTTTCTTTGTTAATTGCATCTACAATACCTTTAATTGATCCAGTTGCAAAAATTCCTGATGCCACCTTTGGGCCCATTCCTTTAACATTAATAAGACGCATAAACAAATCTTTATCTTCTCTAGTTTTAAAACCATATAAAGAATATTCATCTTCTCGAACATGATTATAAACATAAATTTTATAAATTTTTCCTATTTCATAGCTAAAAGGATTTGGTACAAATATTTTATAACCAATGCCATTTACATCAATTATTACACTATCAGAATAGTTTCCTTCGATTGTTCCATTAAAATAATCATACATATATCTTCACCTTCTTAATTTTATCATGACTTTGATTATAAGTAAATTTGAACTCGGATATTTTTCTTTGTAATTACAATCTAACTATAACATACGTTTGTATAATAATCAATAGTTTTCCAAAATAAATTTTTATATTGAATAATAAAAAAAGAAAAAGAATTATTCCTTTTTCGAATGCTATGTATTTATTGATAAGACTACACGGAAACTACCTTCATCCGCACCACCAGTGAAATGGCCAAAATAAAACTGACCGGCCAAAACTCCACCACTCCAATGACCACCTCGACCGAACCAAAAGTGTGTAGTATCAACAAAGCCTGAGACGTCGGCATACCAACTATTATGATTTCGATCACTACCATCGCCGTCTTTAAACGTAAAGAATGGGCCTAACTCTCCAGTGGCATCGCCTAATATTCTTTTATTATATGTTGTTGTATCACTTAATTGATCATATTGATCTATATAATCTTTATACGTAGTTATTATTTCTGTTTCTTCAAAACCACTTTTATCATTAGTATGAGAACCAGCTCTATATCCTGCTACATATTCCCATGCGCCTCCTGACATATCATAGACTCCGGTGATATTTCCTGTAGTACTTGCTAAATATCCTGTTGGTGTATTCCATGGTTGAGTTCTACTTGTTTCAGTTCCATAATCTCCAGGATACTTACTTTGATCTGTTCCTTGAGTTGCTGAGTATCCTGTTTTATAATCTTGGTGGTTATTAATATTTATTTCACTACCTATTCCATAGGATGAATGAGAAAGGTATGCAACAGCTCCCCATTCGGTATTCTTCATCATATGACTTTTTAATTCCGTTTTATAGTTATATGCTGACATGAAGAAGTTCTTTACTGTAGCTTTTCTCCATGAGTATACATTTGGTTTTATTATGATTTTTGTAGAATCATTTGAGTCTTGTTCTGCTGCTTCCTTACTTGCTGCATCCTTGTATCCGGTTTCAAATTTCCCTACCCATATTCCATTTAATTCTGTATTACCTAAGGTAAAAGCGGGATGAATTAAGTATTCTCCTACACTTACACTAGTATCTCCACTTGTTCCACTTTTCTTAGTATCGTTTCCTACTGTAACATGAGTTGTATCTCCAAATACTACATCTATTACTCTGACATTATTAAACATATTACTTACTGCATATTTGCCATCTAAAATACTATCATCTTTTACATTTGCTATATCACTAAACGGAATAACTTTATCATAATTACCTGTATTCCAAATTTTATATTTATATCTTGGTATCCATACAAAATAACTTTCTATATCTTTCTCATCTATTTTATCACCTGGAGAATAATTTTTACTTGCACTATCCAC
>CANQFH010000078.1 GCA_947598425.1 uncultured Bacilli bacterium
GCAGTAGTAGGAAGTGGTTCAAGTGCTCTACAAGAATCATTATATTTAGCTAGATTATGTAATAAAATATATTTATTAAATCGTAAAGATCGTTTTAAAGGTGAAAAAATATTAGAAACTAAAGTTAAAAATATGCCTAATATAGAAATAATTTATAATGTAAATATTCAAAAATATAATGAATCAGATGGTAAAATAAATAGTATTAGTTTAGATAATGGTAAAAAGTTAGATGTTGCTGGAGTATTTATTTATATTGGATATAAACCTAATACAGATATCTTTAAAGATTTAAATATCTTAGATAATGAAGGTTATATTGCTGTTAATGAAAAATATGAAACTAATATTAAAGGAGTTTATGCCATTGGAGATGTTATTAAAAAAGATATCTATCAATTAGTAACAGCAGCAAATGATGGAATATATGCTGTAAGTAATATTTCTAAAATAAATAATTAAATGATATGAAAAAAGTTATAATATTATTAACAATTATTGATATTTTATTTATTATAGAATTTTTAGATAATACTTATTTTTATAATAATATAGAAAAATTAAAAGTAAAAGATACTAATTATTATAATAAATATTTTAATGTTATTATAGATGAAGATATTAATAAGTTAGTTAATAAATATAGTGATTTAAAAGAATTAATTAAAAGAGCTAATATTACTATTCCTATAAAGGATTTTATGGTACCTCAAGGTATAAGTATTATCGATAATTATATCTTAATATCTTCATATGATAGCAAAAGAGTTAATTATTCGATAATTAGTATCTTAGATCAATATGGTGGGTTAGTAAATACAGTTAGTTTAGATAATTATTCTCATGTTGGAGCTTTAGCTTATGATAAAATAAATAAGATGTTATATGTCCCTGGAGAAGATGGTATATTAGATATATATGATTTAGGTAATTTAAAATATAAATTAAGTATCAATGACATTAGTGATGAATTAATTGATTATCAAGATAAAAATAAAAGAAATATCGATTATTTATTTATAGATGAAGATATTTTATATATAGGTAGTTTTGGAGTTAAAGAACATAAAGGGATAGTTAAAAAATTTAGAATAATAAAGAAAGATGATTTAATAATATTAGAAAATATTAATTCTTTTGTAGTGCCTTCTTTAGTCCAAAGTATTAATATTTATGAAATAAGGGATAAGAAATATTTAATATTAAGTCGTTCTTATGGCCAAGAAAAAGCATCACATATTGAAATATATGAATATAAAGATAATATTAGTAGTTATGATAAACCTTTATTAGATATCAAGATGCCTCCGATGTTAGAGCAAATAACTATAGATAAAGATAATTTATATTTGTTATTTGAGTCCAATGCTCAAAAGTATGATAAGTGCATCGATGTTGTAGATGATATAATTATCTTAGATTTAGAAAAAATTATTTCAAAATTAGAGTATTAATGGTATAATTTTAATTGGGAGGATTTAAAATGAAGAAAGTATTGACATTTTTGGTAATTAGTTTATTTTTATTACCTATAATGGTTAGAGCAGATGAAAAAGTAAAAGTATATTTATTCTATGCTGGTGGTTGTCCTGGATGTGAAAAAATGGAAGAATTTTTAACAGGATTAGATGATTATAATAAAACTTTTACCCTAGAGAAGAAAGAACTTTATGTTGACCATGTTAATTGGGCTCAAGGTGAAGATTATAATTTAGGAGTGCAAGTTGCTGATGCTTTTACTAAAGCAGGATTTGACGCTAAAGCTAATTCAACACCATTTTTGGTAATAAGTGATCTTTTTACTACTAATAGTTATGATCCAAGTGAGTTAGATACAATTAAAAATGTAATTAATGAAGCTTATGAAACTGGTGATAAAGATGTTGTTGGTTGTATAGAACAAGGTGGTACAAACTGTATTGAAGAAAAGATAATTGAAACTAAAAAATTATCAGTTTGGGGTATTGTAGCTATTGCTGCATCAGTAGTAGTGGTTTTTGGCTTAGTTGTCTTTGGAAGCATTATGATGACTAAGAAAGAAGAAGCTAAGTAATTTTAGCTTTTTTAAGTTTATTATGAATGATATTGAAGAGGTATTATTTAAATTAAGCAAATCTAAGTTTCGCAGTAGTTTTCATTTAAAAAACAAAGATTTAGATTATATAAATACTAAGGGTATGGAAACTATTAAAGAACATACCTATGAATTTATTAATAAAAGATTAGCTCCGAAGATAATTTTAAATGATGGAGCTCAAACCCCAATGAAGGGACATCCTACTTTTATTGCTCAACATGCTACAGCAACTTGTTGTCGAGAATGTCTTTATAAATGGCATCATATAGATAAAAATAAAGAGTTAAATAACAAAGAAATAGATTATGTGGTTAATGTTATTATGACGTGGATTAAAAGAGAAGTTAAGAAAAAATAAATATTATTTCCCTTAGCAATGTGTTAAGGGTTTTAATTTGCTTGTAATAATTAGAAATATTCAATAATTAATAATAAAAAGTATTATTCTTTCATAATAATATTTTAGTTATATGGAGTGATTATTTGAAAAAGTATCTTTCTATAGAGGAATATTACCAAAAAGAATGGGATGTTAAAAATAAAAAGAATAAATTAATAATAAAAAATATGGCCATTTTAGGATGCTTAAGTATATTTTTTATTTCAGTGGGTGCGTTATTTAATTGGAATATGGATAATTTTAAAGTTAAAAGAATAAATAAAGAGATTAAAGAAGATATAGTTTTAATTAGTAATAATGATGTAGGAGAACTAGTGAATCCTCCAAAAAATCGTTATAGTAATTATTACTATTATGTTAAAATGCCTTTTTATCAAATTGATTTTTCCAACTTAATAGATAAAAATAATGATACTGTGGCGTTTATTCATATTAATAATACTCTGATAAGTTATCCAGTTGTAAAATCTCATGATAATTCTTATTATTTAAATCATTCTTTTGACAAGAAACAAAATAAAGCGGGATGGATATTTATGGATTATCGTAATAGTATTGCTGATTTAAATGATAATACTATTATATATGGTCATAGTAGATTAGATGGTACTATGTTTGGGACACTTAGAAATATTTTGTTGCCAGAGTGGCAAAGTAACCAAGATAATTATGTTATTTTTATGTCTACTTTAAAAGAAAATTATCTTTTTCAAATTTTTACTATTTATACTATTAATGTTGAAGATTATTATATTGTTACAAATTTTAATGATAATAATGAAAAGCAAAGA
The DNA here is from genome assembly GCA_947598425.1 of uncultured Bacilli bacterium. GTDB lineage: Bacteria > Bacillota_I > Bacilli_A > RF39 > UBA660 > SIG200. Next base: position 3,269 of record CANQFH010000078.1, read on the forward strand.
TGGCTTGAGACAATGAAAAAAAGGAGTATCGTAGATCTTAATGCTGAAGTAGATGTTAATGATAAGTTTTTGACTTTATCAACTTGTTATGATAATGACAATAAAAGATTGGTGGTACAGGCTAAATTAATTAAGAGACAACAAAATATGTAATAATATTTTTTGAAATGTAACATATAAGTTTATTAAGAGAGAGAGGAGTAAAAAATTTTAAATGTGTTATAGAGTTATGAAAAATTTTGGCTGGGGGATATTTTTAGTTGCTTTAATATTTATGTTTAATATGTCCGTTAAAGCCTTAACTGCTTGGAGGTATGAAGATTGGCAAGATATTGAAAATTATGGTTCCAAAACTCAAAAAACATCTAATATAACTAATCTTAAAGGGGAAAAAGTTGAACAAGATGGAATGAAAAAAGGACCATTTAATAAAGCTAGTAAGGCAAAACTAAGTGATGGAATAAATGAAGAAGTTTATATAGGACTTAATCCAGCAGATTATGATAATGGTGAGTTATTTGAAATGTCAGTTGCTGTAAATAAACAAGAAGATAATAAAGAGGAAGAATATTTAACTGAAGCTGTTGTAATGACTCAAAAATCGGGTGATAAATTTGTTTTAACCGCTGGTTGGTATAAAAATGGAAGTCCTATTGCCACAATTGAGGAAGATGAAGTTTATACTTATAGGTGGGAGTTTAAAAAAGAAAATAATAAAATTAAAGTAAAATTTACAGTATTAGATCATGGGAAGGTATTGGGAACAACAGATTTTGTGGAACTTAGTATTGATGCCTCTAAAGCTACTAGTTTTAGATATTTATGGGCTTGTAATATAAAAGCTAATTATGGGGTTGATATTTATACTACTTTACCACCTAAGAAAAGTAATAATCCTGATACAGCTGATATGAATGTTGGCCTATATTTGGGATTAGCAACGGTAAGTGGTTTAGGATTTATTTATATAAAGAAGTATATTGTTTAGTTTCTGATATTTTATTATAAAGATATAATTAGTACCCTTAACAGTGTTAGGGGTTTTAAAATGGTTGCAAAAAATATCTAAATTCATACCTTATAATAGGTGATTCATAATGGATGAAAGAGCGACTAAAAAGGTAGTAATTGATGCGGGACATGGAGGTATCGGTTAAATCCAAAAATAGAAGAAATGGCTATTTTGGTAAGTAAATACAAGGGTTTAAGGTAC
>CANQFH010000079.1 GCA_947598425.1 uncultured Bacilli bacterium
AAATCCTAATGAGAATACTCTAAATTATCAAAATGAAATGATCAAAATAGGTCAAAGATTAAGAAAAAAGAGTTAAAAAAAATACTAGAATATCTAGTATTAATTATTAAATGGTTGCGATGCAGTCGAAATATCTTGGGCAGCTTCACTAATACTTGATGCTGCTCTTTCTACATGTCCTCCAAATTGTTCAATAACAACTTGTAATTTACCATTGAATTCTTCTAATTGACTAATATAATCAGGAACACTATTTAGAAATGATTCAATTTCTTTATATAATGTTTCAGAATTTTTTGTTGATTCATATACTTGATTAGATTTAACGTATTTAATTATTTCACTTACTTTATCATATTCACTTTGTAAAGTATTAATATTTTTTTGGAAAGCATTATAAGTATCATTAATCTTTCCTGATTCTACTAAAATTTGATCTGTATTCATTTATTTATTCCTTCCTTCCTTAAAATGGTAATTTATTTATTTGTTCTTGATTCTTACTCTTAGCTTGTTCAAGATTACTAGCTATTACTTTCATAGTTCTAGCTATTTCATTAATCATCTCTGTCTTAGCTTTAATAGTTTCTTGCCATGATTGGAATTTGCCTTCATATGTAGCTGCTGCTACTCCTTTAAAACCACTAGTAACTAAATCTTCTACTAATTCTAAATTGTTTTGAGCAATTTTTCCCATTTCGCCATAGCTATTTACTAATTCATCGGCTTTACTTTTTAATTCATCAATATTTGCTATTATTTTTTCCATCTATATCTCTCCTATCTATTTTAATCATATATATTTACATCATTAAATGTATCAAAAACATCTTTTGTTAATTCATCTATTGTTCTTTTATCATTGGGATTAGCTTTTTTATAAGCTTCTGCAACTAATCTTGGGACATCACTTTCTTCAACTACGGAATTTTCAAAACTATGATAATCATAATTTCCAGCAGATTTACCTATATTTTGATGGCCCTCAACTGTTTTCGAAAGTTCATATAATTCTTGTCTTGACATATATGTCTCTGGTGAAACATAACTCTCAGCAGTAGTATTATTATATGGATTACTAGTTCCTGCTATTGATTCAAAAACATCTTTTGTTAATTCATCAACTGTTCTTGTATCTTCAGGATGGGCTTTTTTATAAGCCTCTGCAACTAACCCTGGAACATCACTTTCTTCAACTACAGAATTTTCAAAACTACTATAATCATAACTTCCAGCAGACTTACCTATATTTTGATGACCTTCTACTGTTTTCGATAGTTCATATAATTCTTGACCACTCATTCCAGTTACAGGATTAACATAACTACTTCTCTTTTCATCAACAAAATTTTGATATGCTTCTTTATTACTTGCTAACTCCTCTGTAGCAGTTTGGTTAAGAGCTTCACTCTCAGCATAATTAGTTTTAACTTGTTCTATCGCATCAGTATATACTTTAATAGCATTTTCATAATCATTACGATAACTTTCTATTTCTCTTTTAACTGCATCAAATGATTCTGAAACTTTAGAACTATTATAATCTGATTTAAGCATATTAACTGTATTTTCAATTTGGGTTAATATAAAACTAATATTTCTGCCAGCTTCATTTAACTCACTTACTAAATTATTAGCAACTTCTTCATTATATTTAACTTGATTCATAATCATCTACCCCATATGTTATTATCTATCGCTTGCAACTCAGCAAGTTTATCTTCAACAACACTATTAAAATTTAATATAACATCGTTAACATGTTTAACACTTTCTTTTAAACGTAACAAACTACTTTCTAGTCCTTTACCTTCAGTACCTAGATATTCTGATAAATCAGTATACATTGCTATTAAATCATTATTAGATTTATTTAAGGCATCTACATGTTCATTAATATGTTTTATTCGTGATCTTGCGGCACTGACATCAGCACTTAAATCTGCTGAGTAGTTATCTATTCTTTGTACTCCCATATATCATTCCTTCCTTACTTTCTATATTCACTTTAACACACTATATTTTTAATGTCAAATCATATTACATTAACTTTACATTATTTATTTGGCAATATCAAAATACAAGTAACAAGAGCTAGTTAAATCCGTAGTATAGATAACTTTTTTATTATCAAAATCATAGTCTAAACTATCTAATATTTTATTACCATCAGCATCAATACAACCACTTTTTTCTTTATTTAAGACATACCCTTCTTGAGGTATTAAACTATCTCTTATTTCTTTGTATTCACCACTTTCTTCTTCAATCATATAAGCAATTGCTTCCTCATTATGATTTAAATTATCTTGTTTTAAAGGTTTAGTTTCATAATACACAACCATTCCAATTTCTATAAGCACTAACAATAATATAACTAACTTTTTCATATTCTACCTACTTTACTTAATTATAATTAATGTATTTAAAATATACAAGGATTAAATAAAAAAAGACAGTAATTATACTATCTATGCTATATAATCACCATCTAAACTAAAACTTTTAGCACTAGTTATTTTAACTTTCACAATCTTACCTATTATCTCTTGAGGACCATTAATATTTACTAATTTCATGGTATCAGTATAACCATATACTTTATTTTGATCCTTTTCACTAACTCCTAAGACTAAAACTTCAACTTCTTGATTTAATAATTTTTGGTTATTTTTATTAGAATAATAATTAACTAATTCATTTAATCTTTGAAGTCTTTCTTCTTTAACAGAATATGCGGTATCATCAGGCATTGATGCCGCTGGAGTTCCTTCTCTTTTAGAATAAATAAAAGTATAAGCTCCATCAAATTCACAAGTTTTAACAACATCTAAGGTTTCTTCAAAATCTGCTTCACTTTCAGAAGGAAAACCGACAATAATATCAGTAGTAATAGCGACATTAGGTATTTTTTCTTTCATTAAATTAAATAAATTAATATATTCTTCTTTAGTATATCTCCGGTTCATCTTTTTAAGAATCCGATTGCTACCTGATTGAAGTGGTAAATGAATATAAGGCATAATATTATCATATTTAGCGATTACATCTATCATTTCATTAGTAAAATTCCAAGGATGACTAGTTACAAATCTAACTCTAGCAATCTGAGTTTTAGCAACACATTCTAATAAATAACTAAATGTAGTACCAATATCTTTACCATAAGCATTAACATTTTGACCAAGTAGAGTTACTTCTTGATATCCTTGTTCTTTTAATTCATTTACTTCTTTAATAATATCTTCTAATTTTCGACTTCTTTCCCTACCTCTAGTATAAGGAACAATACAATAAGTACAGAACTTATCACAACCATACATAATATTAACCCAAGCTGTATATTTAGAATCTCTTACAAAATTCATTCCTTCAATTACTTCATCACTAGAAGAATAAACTTCAATTACTTGTTCTGAAAACTTTTCGGTTAACAATTTAGGTAAATCATATAAATTATGAGTACCAATAATAATATCGATATAAGGATGATTTTCTCTTATTTCTTTAATAACATCAGGTTGTTCACTCATACATCCTGCTAAAACTATTTTAACATCATCTCTATTTTTCTTTAAATACTTACATTTTCCTAAAAATCCTACTACTTTATCTTTAGCATTTTCTCTAATGGCACAAGTATTTAATACAATTACATTGGCTTCTTCAATATTTAAAGCTTCTTTTAGTCCTAAAGCTTCTAGATAACTTCTAATGGCTTCACTATCATGGACATTCATTTGGCAACCATAAGTCTTCAAATAATACTTTTTATCATGAAATACTTTTTTTATATCTTCTTTTAAATTAATATATTTATTCTCTTTACTAGTTCTTTTTCTAGCTTCATTTAAATCCGGTAAATGCATACACTCACTTCCTGTCACTCTATTTTAACATATAACATAATATTTTGAAAGCGGATTCTTAAGGTCTTATTAGAATAGAAGTAGTGTGAATTTGGTATAAGAACCAAGTGGGTAACAAATAAACGGATACAATTTAGTAATTTTTTATCAACCAAAACCCGCTTTCAAGTAAAGATATTACTCTTATCTAACTTATCTTACAAGCTCTTCGACAAATGATGTCAAAACTTCTAATTATTTGACAAAATTTAGAATTGATCATCCATCAAAAAGTCAAAAATGTTAAGATGCTTAATTCCATCTTGAGAATAATCTTCTTTATTAATTGAGATTAAATATTTAGGATAATTATCACTTATACTACTAAAGGCATTAAATTCTCTAGCTCTAGTTTCTTCATTTGATAAATCATAACAAGCTTGAATATATTTAATACTTTTATTTTTAGAAGCTATAAAATCTATCTCTCCTTCTTTAGTTTTTCCAACATAAACATCATATCCTTTTTTGATTAATTCATTGTATATTAAATTTTCAAAAGCACGTGAATAGTTAATCTCTTTACTATTAGTTTTAATTCTTTTAACCCCCAAATCAGT
>CANQFH010000080.1 GCA_947598425.1 uncultured Bacilli bacterium
TACATAATTAAAGATCCTGTTATATTAAAAATAAAATCATCTATATCTAAACTTCCAGATAAAGTTATTAACTGTAATAGTTCTATTCCTAAAACAATTAAAACAATAGTAATAAAATAATTGATAAATTTATTTTGCTTTTTGAATAAAAGAGGAAAAAATAAGGCAAAAGGCATACATAATATTAAATTACCATACACATTAGATATTAAATATATTGTATTTAAATTATCATTATAATCTTTAATATAACCTAAAACTGTATGAAAAGGAATTAAATTAACATGGTTTTTAAAATAATTATTTATAATAGAATGATTAGAAAAAAATATTAATTGAAAGTTATTAATTCGGGATAAAACAGTTACAAATAATAAAACAATAATAAACATAATTAAATAGAAATATAAATTAATAGTCATTGGTTTTATGTTATTAATATATTTAGATAAATTAAAACTTGCTATATAAGTAAATAAACATAACATTATTAAAAAGAGAATATTATGAATATTAGATATTTCTAAATTAGAATTTACATTACCTATAATCAAAACTCCTAATAAAATTATGGATAAGATATAAAAAATAATAGACAATATTAAATTTTTATTTTTCATACTGAAACTCCCAATTAAATATTAACATAATTACTAATAAAAATAAATTATTAATACTTAATATACCACAAATACAACCCATTGGGTTTACTAGTAGGTAATCTCTTAGAATTATTATTATTTAGCATCTCTTTAATTCTATTACTATCAATTTTATTTTTACCTACCTCAATTAAAGCTCCAACTAAATTCCGTACCATATACCGATAAAAAGCATAACCCTTAAACTTTAAATATAAAACATTATTAAACTTATAAATTTTAATACTTTGAATTGTCGTTGTAAAATTATCTTTTTCCCCAGAAGAAAAGTTAGTAAAATCATGAGTTCCAATAAATTCTTTAGAAGCCTTTCTCATTTTATTAATATCCAACTTCTTTTTTACTACAGTATAATAATTACTATCTTTATTACCTAATAAATCTATCTTATATAAATAAACTTTATATTTAACACTATGTCTCGCATGAAAATTATTATCTACTTTTTTAATTTTTTTAACTTTAACATCTTTTAATACTTTATTTAATTGATATTTTAACTTAGTAATATCTTTATTAGTTATAAAATGAACTACTTGATATCTAGCATGAACAAAAGCATCAGTTCTCCCACTACCCTTAATTATTACATCTTCTTTTAATATATTACTTAAATTTTGTTCTAAATATCCTTGAACATTTCTTAAATTATTTTGTCTTTGAAAACCATGAAACTTAGAGCCATCATAACTAATAACCATCATATATTTCATGATACTCTCCTATAAATATCTTTAATTAATTCATATATATCTAAAGTTTCATTTAATATATCATCTTCACTATTAACATATTTAATAAATTCAATAATTTTAGGCATTCTAGTATATTTATATAAATTATCATCATAAAAATTATCTGTTATATAAGCTATTTTATTATTTTCTAAAACAATTATTTTTTTAACTAAATTAAAAAATACTTTAACATCATTATCAATAATAACTATCTTTTTATTATACTCTACTAATTTAATAAATAACTTTTGAAAATATAAAATATCTTTATAATTTAAAAATTTAGATAAATTACCTACCACTATAATATTATTATTAAGTTTACTAGCTAGTTCTAATTTCCATAATTCATTTAAAGATAAGCCAGACATCTTTTTATCTAAAATACTATTATCTAAATTAACCATTTTTAAAGCATTTTCAAGATTATTAATCTTTAAATCTTTTACTAAACCATCAAACTTAAAAGTAGATTCATAATTACTAATTATACCTACTACATTATATTTTAATACTAATTCTTTTACTCCCATAAATAATCCACCAAATCTTCTTTATCTAAAAAGATATCATTTACTAAATTATAATCTTTTAATAATAAAGATAAATCTACCATAAAAGGTATTTCTAATCCCAATCTTTTTAATAATTTCGTATTTTTTAAAACTTCAATAGTATTACCCTCAATTAATACTTTTTCTTTATCATATACTTTTAAATACTTAGTTAATAAGACATGTTCTATATTATTAGTAATATTAATATATTTAATATTATTTTCTTTTAATAATTTATATATTTCTAAAACTTCTCTTTCTGATTTATGATCTAAAGTTAAAAAGAAAATTACTTTTTGATAACTTAATAATTTACTTAAATCTTTAACTAATACATAATCTTGATAATTATTTAATATATCATTACTGATATTAGTACTAATTATAGTAACATCTGTTTCCATTATTTTTACTCCTTAGTATTTAAATATTTTTCTTTAAATTTTTTAATATTTCTAAAATGATGATTAATACCTGATTTACCTACTTTATAATCTGTTTCCATACTAATAATATCTGCTAATTCTTGCATAGATACATCAGGGTATTTCTTGCGATAACTAATAACTAATTTAACTTTATCATCTAATAAATTAATTAAACTATTATCTTCTAAATATTTAATATCTTCTAATTGTTGTAAAGCACTCTTAATAGTTTTTTCTTGATTAGCTATTTCACAATTATTTAATCTATTAACCATATTTTTATGATCTCGATATATTCTTGTATCTTCAAATTCAAATAAAGAATTAGTAGCTTTAAACATCTTAATTAAATCACTAATACATTCACTCATTTTAATATAAGTGATATATTTAGAACTTCTTTTAATAATTTTAGCATTTAAATTAAAATTATTTAATAACTTTAATAAATATTTACTATCTTTTTCTTTATCTAATATAAATTCTAAATGATAACCACTAGTTTTAGGATTAGAAACATTACCTACTCCTAAAAAAGCTCCCTTTAAATATGCAATTACTTCTTCTTCATTAGTTAATTCTTCATCATAGTCTACTATTTCTTTAATATAATTAACTTTATCATTTATTTCTAAAATATAAATTTGTTTTACTCGAAACCTTTTTTGAATTCTCACAGTTATTTTAGGTCTTACATCAAATGCTTCTTTTAATATTTTATATATATATCTTGTAACAGAAGCATTTTCAATAATAATAGTAATATTTTTCTTAATCGTGGCATTATACTTTAAAAAAGCTTTAATAACAAATCTTTTTTCTAATTCATTATCATCTATTTTACTTATTTCTTCTTTTAATCTAGTAGTAAAAGTCATTTCCCTACTCCATCCATTAAATAAGAAAATATTAAATAAGCAGTTTTAAGAGAGTCATGACGATAAACATTATCTTCTATCTTATGTAATTTATCTTGAATTACTTGTTTATTCATATTAACTAAAGTATCATAGTCTAACATAACTTGATCTTTTTGTTCTTCATTTTCATATTTCTTAACTAAATTATTATGCATTTTAGCATTATTAGCTACAACTACATCTATCGTATTTTTACCTAAATAACTTTCTAATAATTTAATATGATCACTTACTTTATAATCATCAGTTTCTCCCGGTTGAGTAAATAAATTACAAATATACATTCTTTTAGCTTTACTACTTTTAATGGCGTTATTTAGTTTTTTATCTAATAAATGAGGGATTATACTGGTAATTAAACTTCCTGATGAGAAGATAATTAAATCAGCTTTTTTGACAGCCTCTAAAACTTTTGGATTTACTGTTATATCCTTTGAATAAGTAATTCTTGCTATTTTCTTTTTAGCTTTAGTAATACCAGCTTCTCCAATTAATTTTTTGCCTTCAGTAGTATAACCAATTAAATCAACATTATCTTCAGTTAAAGGTAAAACATTGCCTTTGATATCTAATAATTTAACTAATACTGGTAGGGAAGCATCAAAGTTACCTTTTAAATCTAAAAGGGCAGTTAATAATAAATTCTTAATAGAGTGATTACCTAGAGTTTTCGATTTAGTAAAACGATAATTCATTAAATCTCTTACTTCATTATCACAATCACTCATAGCAAGTAATACTTTAGAAATATCTCCTACTGCAGGTATTTTATAATCTTTTCTAACTCTTCCCGTACTACCTCCATTATCAGAAACACTTACTACTGCCGTAACATCTATAGGAAATAATTTTAATCCTTTTAATAATTGTGATAGACCACTGCCACCACCAAATATAACTATTTTTTTCATATATATCAATCCTATTCTTTTTTCTTTTTGCATATATATTTTAACACAATTAAATAAACTAGTCTATTGACTAGTTTATCTACTATAAAACCATTGATATAAACCAGGATATCCAGGTGGATTAATTGTATGAGAATTAAAGTTAGAACTATTATAAAATCCTCCTTGAGCAAGACCATAATGAAGGTGAGCACCAGTAGTACATCTATCATAACCACCATT
>CANQFH010000081.1 GCA_947598425.1 uncultured Bacilli bacterium
TATAAGGACCAATATCTTTTAAGTTAATCGCATCATTAACATAAGCTTTAATATAAGCTTTATCATTTAGATATCCCTCTTTTTTTAATCTATCTATAGTATAATCTACTGCATTATTACTATAATCTTTTAACTTAGTTCTTAATTCATTTTCACATCTTAATTTACTACTTAATATTTTAAGAGCCATCGTATAACATTCTAAATTATTATTATCACTAATAATATCATTTAAGTTATCGATTTCTTTAGTTAATAATAAGTTATATTTTAAAATAACATCATCATATAAATTAATCTTTTCATTACCTTCTAAAGTTAATTCATATAAATTACCATATTTCTTTTTATAACTAATTATTTTCTTCATAAGCTATACAGGCTTTCTCTAATTCATTAATTAAACTATCTACTTCTTCCATAGTATTTAATCGCGATCCACAAGCAAATTTATGCCCTCCCCCATTATATTTACTAGCTATAGTATTAATAATAGGTCCTCTGCTTCTAATACTTATTTTATATTGATTATTCTTAACATCTTCAGTTATAAATATCCAAACTAATAATTCTTCAATAAAATTATAATTATTAATTAAATTAGAAGGAGTTGCGGCATCAACATTATATTCTTTTAATACAGCATCACTTATTTTTATATAACCTAACTTATTATTTATAACCATATTATTGGTAATATAAGCAATAAATTTATATTCTGAAAAAGGTCTTGTATATAAGATATCATATAATTTAGTAAATTCAATTTCACTTTTCTTAATTAATTCTTTAACTGTATCAAAAGTTTCATATGTCGTATTTTTTAAAGAAAATCTCTCACTATCAGAAACTATTCCTAAAAATAAATTCTCTGCTATTTTCTTATTAATTCTTAAATGAGTATTTAATAATAGCTCTGCCACCATTTGACAAGTACTTGATTTTCTTTCATCACCCCATTCTACTTTAGCAATAATGTCTTCTTTAGGATGATGATCTATTTTTATTATACTATCATATTTCAAATTATCGATACCATCTATTCTAGCCATATTAGGAACATCTAAAACAATTAATAATGATGAAGTTATATCATTATAATTAGGATGATCTAAATTACCATAACTTTTAAATTTAGAGACACTAGTACCTACAGCATAAACATTTTTAGTAGGAAATGTTAATTTAATTGAATCTCTTAGAGCTATTTGTGAGGCAATGGCATCTGGATCAGGGCCAATATGTCTAGCTATAACAATAGTAGAATATTTCTTAATTTCTTTATAAATTTTATTTAATAATGATTTATTTATAATATAAATCACCTACTTACTAATTAATTCCATTGTATCTAGTGCAATCATTAATTCTTCATTAGTTGGAATAACATATACTGGTATTTTAGAATCATCTGTACTAATAAGTCTAAATTCACCACGGAAGTCATTCTTATCATCATCTATTTTAACACCTAAACTTTGAATTCGTTCAATAATCATTTTACGCATATTCTTAGAATTTTCACCAACACCAGCAGTAAATACAATAACATCAGCACCATTTAATAAATTATTATACATAGCAATATAATTAGCTATCTTTTGAGCATACATATTTTGAGCTAAGATGGCTCTTTTATCACCTTTTAAAGCAGCTTCTTCGACATCTCTACTATCACTAGAAATACCACTGATACCTAAAAGACCACTCTTTTTATTTAAATCATTAACTACTTCTTCAGCAGTCTTACCAGTTTTCTTCATTACAAATGGAATAATAGATGGATCAATATCACCACTTCTAGTACCCATCATAATACCTGCTAAAGGAGTAAATCCCATAGTAGTATCAACAACATTACCACCATTAATAGCACAAATACTACCACCATTACCAATATGACAAGAAATAACTTTTAAATCATTTCTATTTAAATATTCAGATATTGATTTATTAATAAAACGATGACTTGTACCATGGAAACCATATTTACGAATACCATATTCAGTATACCATTCCATAGGTACAGGATATAAATATTCTTCTTCACTCATTGTTTGATGGAAAGTTGTATCAAATACTCCAACATTTGGAACATTAGGAAGGACCTTCATAAAAGCTTTAACCCCAGTGATATTAGCGGGATTATGAAGTGGTCCTAATTCATTATATTTACTAATTCTTTCTAAAACACTATCATCTAAAAGTAATGATTTGGTAAATTCAGAACCACCATGTAATATTCTGTGACCAATACCTTCAATCTCATCTAAACTAGCGACAATCTTATTAGCTAATAATTCTTCAATTAATTTAGATACCGCTACAGAATGGTCTTTTAATTCTACTTCTTTAACTATTTTTTCTCCATTATATTTAATAGTATAACAACTACCATCAATACCTATTTTTTCAAATAAGCCACTAGCAATAACCTCTCTACTAGGAAGTTCTATTAAAGTAAATTTTAATGATGAACTACCTGCATTTACTGATAATATTTTCATAATTTTAAACACCTCTAATACTTATTATAAAGGACTTAAGGCATTTTGTAAACTAAGTTTATCTAGTTTTTTTCTTTCTAACTAATTTTGAAACTGGTACTAAATTTGTTCCTAATTCTTCACTAATATTTTCTTTACCAGCATGACTAGCTCTAATATAATTTATTAATTGATCTGTCCCATCTACAATATTAATTCCTTCTAAATTACTATCATTTAAATAAGTTAAATTTGAAATATAGGTACCATTTATTAAACCATGTTCATAACTATTCACAAATTCTTGAGTACCTTTAGTAAATAAGCCAAATGTTGCACATATAAAGATTCTTCTAGCACCCATTTTCTTTAATTCTTTACTAGTTTCAATAATTGTTCCTCCACTAGCTATCATATCATCGACAATAATAACATCTTTATCTTTAGGACTAAATCCTACATATTGTTTAGACTCTATAGGATTCTTACCATCGACAATTCTTGTAACATCTCTTCTTTTTGAAAAGAAAGCATGATTACAACCAAAACGGTCTGCAAAATGTCTAGCTCTTTGTTGAGCTCCTTCATCTGGCGCTACTATTAAAATATTTTCAGGATGATTATAATCAATATTTTCATTAATTACTAATTCTGTTAACATTTCATTAGTAACATATAAATTATCAAAATTATGTTTAGATATCGCTGCAGCTACATTGGGATCATGAGAATCTACAGTTAAAATATTTTTAAATCCTAAATAATGACATTCTCTTAAAAAATCAGCGGCTTCAGTAGATTCACCAAAAACCCGACGATGTTGTCTACCATAAGGTTGAAAAGGCACAATTAAATTTTTTCTTGCAGGATTATCTTTTAAAGCTCCAACTACTCTAGCAATATCTCTAACATGATCATCTGGAGATAAAATATGTCCTGAATAACGATTAGGAGTTTTATCATTAACATCACAGATAATATAAACATCTTGATCACGACATTCCGTAGGTAATACTACTTTCCCCGAACCATCTTGAAACCTTATAAAATCAGCTTTAACTATTTTATCTTCTGCTATTCTTTTTTGCAATTCCGTTAAACAATTATTGATAAATATTATTTTTTCTTTTTCTTTTACAGCCATACTAATCCTCAAAAAAATGGTGTATCTAAAATACCCATTTCTACTCTCTAAAATTATTATAAACTCTTCTATTTTTTAAGTAAACTCTTTTGACATTTATTGTCACTTTTTATTATTAATTTTGCCTTCATGTCTTTTACTACGCATCTTTACTATATCTTGATTAACATTATCTTTTAAATTGCTTTCTAAATTATAGCCATAAGGATTAAAATAACTATTCATTCTACTTGTATATTCTTCATTTAATAAATCACTACTTTTATAATAACTATTCTTATTTAGCATAACTTTCACCATTTATATTATGGTAAAAATTATACTTAAATATACTATAATAAATCTTGATACTCATTTATCTTTTGACTACTTATAATAATTGTTTCTTTTTCTTTGACTGCATTATATATTAATTCTTCATAATTAATTAATTTTTCATACTCTAAACATTTCTCTTTACGAGGATTAATAACAGGATGATCTGGAACAAAAATTGTACAACAATCTTCATATGGTAAAATACTAGTATCATAAGTATCTATCTTCTTAGCAAGTTCAATGATTTCTAATTTATCAAAACACGCTAAAGGTCTTATTACAGGCATGCTGATAACTTCATTGATACAAGCCATACTAGTTAATGTTTGACTTGCTACTTGACCAATAGATTCCCCATTAATTATAACTTTAGCATTACATCTTGATGCTACAATTGCACTAATACGATACATCATTCTTCTCATAATCGTTATTAAATATTCATGAGGAATATTTTTAT
>CANQFH010000082.1 GCA_947598425.1 uncultured Bacilli bacterium
CCTGAGCAGTTTGAATTTGACTATTTTTCTCAATTACCCCCTCTTTTACCTGTCTAATCTATTGACTTATCTCCCTAGTGTTAGCTATATATTTATGTAAAAGAAAAATATCAAAAATAAACTACACATTGTGTAGCTTAATTAAATTTATTTTTTATTTCTTCTAAAAATTTATTATCATCAAAGTAGTCAATTTTCATTGCACTTTTAACTCTTTTTAAAGTCTTATTAGCTTTTTCATTAGCTTTTTTTACTCCATCTTCTAAAACTTTATATACATAATCAATATTCTTTATTAATTCTTCTTTTCTTTCCCTAATTGGTTTTATAACATCAATCAATACTTTAATTAAGAATTTTTTAATAACAACATCACCAAGACCACCTTGAGCATAATGTTCTTTTAATTCATCTAAGTTATGATATTCTGGTAAATACTTTTGAAAATCTTCTGGAGTTGAAAAAATATCTAAATAAGTAAATACTACATTTCCTTCTACTTTACCAGGATCAGATACTTTAATATGATTAGGATCAGTATACATTTGCATAACTTTCTTACTTATTTCTTCATCAGAATCATCTAAATAAATACAATTACCTAAACTTTTACTCATCTTATTTTTACCATCGATACTAGGTAATCTTCTAGCTAAAGCATTTTCAGGTAAATAACTATTTGGTTCTACTAAAGTTTCACCATATATTCTATTGAATGAATGCACTATTTCTTTAGCTTGTTCTAACATTGGTAATTGATCTTCTCCAACTGGTACTAATGTAGCATCAAATGCCGTTATATCAGCAGTTTGACTTACGGGATAATTTAAAAATCCTGATGGAATACTTTCTTCAAACCCTCTTAATTTGATTTCAGACTTAACTGTTGGATTTCGCATAAGTCTTGCCACAGTTACTAAATTCATATAATAAAAAGTTAATTCTGTTAAAGCTGGTACTTGAGATTGAATAAAAATAGTAGTCTTTTTAGGATCAATACCACAAGCTAAATAAAATAACGCTACTTCTAAAACATTATCTCTAATTTTTTGGGGATTATCAAAATTATCAGTAAGGGCTTGACTATCTGCAATCATTAAATAAACTTCATCAAATTCATTACTATCTTGTAATTTAACTCTATTTTTTAAAGATCCTACATAATGTCCTAAATGTAATTTACCTGTTGGTCTATCTCCAGTTAATATTATTTTTTGCATAAACATCTTCCTTTTTCTTAAGTATTATAACATAAATTATAAATCTAATCTATTTATATCTAAAATATTTTTTAGTATAATATTATTAGAAACGGATGTGAATAAATTGATTAAATATGAAACAAATTCGAAGTTAATTCAAAAAGGTCAAATATTTGTAGCTCTTAAAGGTCATACAGTTGATGGTCATGATTATATAGATGAAGCCATTAAGAATGGTGCTAGTAAAGTAATTGGAGAGAAAGATTTAAAATTAGATATACCTTATGAAAAAGTAGCTAATACTGAAGAATATTTAAAAAAAGTATTAGTAAGTGAATATAGTGAACAATTAAGTAAATTAAAATTAATCGGAGTTACTGGTACTAATGGGAAAACAACAAGTTGTTATCTTACTTATCAAATGTTAAATAAATTAGGTAAGAAATGTGCTTATATAGGTACAATTGGTTTTTATTATGATCATCATTATGAAGAAGTTAATAATACTACTCCCGATATCTTATCATTATATAAATTATTATACCAAGCATTAGAAAATAACATGGAATATGTAGTGATGGAAGTATCTAGTCATTCCTTATCATTTGAAAGAATTTTAGGATTACATTTTATATGTGCCGCTTTTACTAATCTTACTGAAGATCACTTAGATTATCATAAAACAATGGAAGATTATTTAAAAGCTAAAGTTAAAATAATAGATTATATTAATAAAGATGGTATCATATTACTTAATAGTGATGATAAAGCTTATAAAGCTTTTACTAAATTTCAAAATTATAAAACTTATGGGATGAATGGAGACTATAAAATAAATAATTATGAAATATATCCAGATCATACTAATTTAGAATTTATATATGATAATAATAAATATCATGTTACTACTAATTTAACTAGTAAATTTAATATTTATAATTATTTAACTTGTATTAGTATGTTAAATAGTATTGGTTTTAATATTACTGATTTAATTAAAATAACTAAAGATATTTACCCTCCAAAAGGAAGATGTGAAACTTATAAAGTAAGATGTGGTTATGCTGTGGTAGATTATGCTCATACTCCAGACGCTGTCGAAAAAGTTATCAGTGCTTATAATGAACTTAAAAAAGGTAGAATTATTACTATTTTAGGTTGTGGTGGAGATAGAGATCCCATTAAAAGACCTATTATGGGTAATATTGCTACGAAACTTAGTGATTATGTAATATTTACTAATGATAATCCTCGTTGTGAAGATGAAAAGAAAATTATGAATGATATAATTAAAGATAATAAAAATAATAATTATGAAGTTATATATGATAGAAAACAAGCTATAATTAAGGGAATAGAAATGTTAAATAATGAAGATATATTATTAATATTAGGTAAAGGACATGAAGATTATCAAATAATTGGACATGAAAAAATTCATTTTGATGATGCTGAAATAGTTAAAAGTTTTATTAAATAAGTTAGTAAAACTTTTTTATTTGGTTAACATTTTTCTAATCGTATCTTCTAAATATTTTAATTTATCGCCATCTATTTCATCTATATAAATAGGTTTACCATAAGTTATAGTAGGTTTACCTCTAAATTTAAAATTACCAGTAATAGCAAAAGGAATAATAGGACTTTTAGTTTTAGTAGCAAAACTGATAACTCCACCTTTAAATGGTAATAAAATATCTTCTTTATGATATGTTCCTTCGGGAAATATTGCTACTAAACCATCATTATTTAAAATATTTATTACTTGTTCTTTGGCTATAGTGTTTTTCTTTTTTCGATCAACAAAAATTAAATGCATTCTTTTAAAAATAAAAGCAAATTTACTAGATAATAATTCTATTTTAGCTATAATATGAATCTTTCTTTTAGTACTACTATAAAGTAAATAAGAATCATAATTACTAACATGATTACCTGCTAAAATAACTCGACCTTCTAAAGGAATATTTTCCTTACCAATAACTTTACCATTGAAATAAAGTTTTCCTAATATTTGAATTAATTTAGTTAATATATTATAAATCTTGTAATTCTTCATCAATACTGCCTTCTAAAAAACTAGGATTATTTAATAAATATTCTAGTAAATGAATAGATTTAATGAAATAAAAACCATCTACTATTCTTTCATCTATAGTCATTCCAAATTCTGCATAATATTTCTTTACTTCTTTATTATTAATAATCTCTACTCTTTCTTTAACTTCTCCAATAGTAATAAGACCAGAACAAGTACCAAAATCTGTCACATTATGATAGATTCCACCACACTTTAAAGAACCAATATTAGAAACAATCATACTACTATAATATATATTATCTTTAATTAAAGATTTTGGTAATAAACCTTTTTTATCTAAATATTTAAATATACCTATAATTGGTACTCTTATTATATTAGGTAATTTTCCTAAAGTTATAATTGCCTTATTAGCCCCTAGTTTTTTATTCTTTTTATTTCTAATAGTATCTACTTTTTCTTTAATTTTTTTACTTATTGTATATATATTATCATTTTTTTCTATAGGTATTAATACCATTATTTCTTCTGATTTGTCATCTAAACTAACTTTCATTACAAAAGAGATAATTATTTGGTCATGTTCAAAAAGATGTCTATTAGAGACAAAACGATTTAAATATGGTCTTAGATAGATGACTTTACCAATTAATGTTGTAAAAGCATGAAAATATGTTATATCTTTATTAGTTTCTTTAAGTTTATTTAGATATGTAACTAAATTAGTAACATCTAATTCTTGATTAATATATAATTCACTTTGATAACAATGGGGTTTTAAATCTATTAATATTTGGTTCATTCCAGAATTTTGACATAAATAAGCATTTCTTCTTTTAATATATTTTCTATTCATATTTACCATCCTATCTTGATTATAACAATATTCATTAATATTAGCAAATATTCAAATAAAATTTTGATAAAAAACTTGAAAAAGTATGAAAAATCTGTTATTATCTATTTGTATTTAATTTTGCAGGTGTAGTATAATGGTTAATATATAACCTTGCCAAGGTTGGGATGGGAGTTCGATTCTCCTCACTTGCTCCAGTGACGTTTCTGTTCGAACTTTTATAGTTTGAACTTAACATATATAATCAATCCGTTCGGGTTG
>CANQFH010000083.1 GCA_947598425.1 uncultured Bacilli bacterium
GAAACTCTACTAAAATATAATATTTTTCTTTTTCACTATTATTACTGGCATGAAACACTCCTTCTTTTTCCCATATCTCTTGCCATTTTTTTTCAATAACTTTATTTTCCATTTTTATACCTACTTTCTAAATAACGACCATATATTTCATAAATTGCATAGATAAGTGCAATTAAGAGAATAAATCCTACAATTAATTCTAAAATAATATTAGTATTTAATAAGAGGACTACTACTGCTACTAAAGATATAATAAAAGCATTAATTAAAGATATAATTATCTAATTTAAATTTACCTACTAAATAAGATATTTCTGTTAATTCATCTTTTTTTCTTTTCTTATTCTTTTTAATATTTTTTTAATATCTTCTTTTGATAAATAAATAATCAATTATAAAGATACTAACAAATAAAATACCAAATAAGATTAAAGCTGCTAATTTTTTATCCATAAATATTCTCCTTAAAATAAAAAGATGGCTACCAAAGGGCGAATTATCGCGGTACCACCTTTATTTATCTCTTTAATAGTCTTTTATTGGTGACTAACCTAAAACATCCAAAAGCAAGTTCATAATCTGTAACTATTAGTTTCCACCACCCACTAACTCTCTATAAAGTTACTTAATTATTACTACTCTTTCTTCTTTTGTTTTTAGTTATTATATTAAATTTCTTCAATATATTCAAGAAGTTTAATAAACATTTTTATAAATATTTGATCTAATCCCGCATTTCTTAATTTTCGAATCTCAATTCTCTTCTTACTCATTTTCATATCACTAAAGATAATATGACCAATACGTTCTTTTAATAAAGTTTCTATTTTTAAATCTGATATAATTTCATTAATATCTTCATTAATAATTCTTACAGCGTCAATTTCAATATTATTACCTAAACAATTAATAACTAATTGTTTTCTAGTATCAACATCTTTAACTTCAACTATAAAATCATTATCTTCATTAATTGTTTCAAAATCATTTATTAATTCACCATTGATTTCTACAGATACTTTCTCAGGTATTCTTGTATTTCTAAATCTTACTCGATAATCTCTAGTATCCGGGATAATTCCAGTTTTTCCTTCAACAGGATGAATAGCTAAATTATAATTATCCGGAGCGTAATTAAAATCAATCGCTGTTATTATATAGTAACCTTCTTCATATAAAGAACTAATACCGTCATCTTCATATAGACGATAAACACTACTATTACCAGGGAAAATATCTATTTCCATCTTTTTAGGAGGATTAGTATTATTAATATTTTCATCTAATTTACCTAGAGGAATAATAGATCCAGATTTAGCAAATACAGGATAATCTTCATCCTTATAGAAAGCAATATATCTTTTGCCTCCAATAAACTTTTTACCAGTTTTAAAATCATACCAAACACCTTTAGGTAAAAATATTTTTTCTACCGAACGATTCATAACTTCATCTTTAGGTTTAGTAATTGGAGATACTAATAACTCTGTACCAAAATAATATTCATTACGATAATTAGGTTCATCAAATAATTCAGGATAATAGTAATATAGAGGTTGAATTAATGGTAAACAAGTTTCATGATATTTGTAATTTTCAGTATATATATATGGTATTAATTTTTGTCTTAATTTACAATAATCTTTAACAATTGTATAAGTTTTAACATCCCAACGCCATGGTTCTCTTTTATAGTATGCTCCTCTTTTAGCACTAAATCTAAAGATCGGACTATAAGTAGCTAGTTCTACATATCTTAAATATAATTCGCTATCTTCAATACCGCCTTTATAACCACCAACATCATGGCTCCACCAAGATAAGCCAATATTACTAGCAGTGGAATTAAAGAAAGGAATATATTTTAAAGTTTCCCAACCAACTTTGGTTTCACCAGAATAATGAACTGGGTAACGATGAGATGATTTACCACCATTTCGAGATAGAATCATTCCTCTTTTATCAGGAAACTTTTTATAATCAGTAAAATGGTAATAATTAAGAGCTCTAGTTGTTATTTCATCTTTACAATCTAACCAAAAGAAGTCAATATCTAAATCATATAAAGGATTAATTAAATTATTAAAATATGCTAAGATAAAATTTTTATCTAAAGCTCTAAAAGGAATTGTTTTATTAGAAGGATGGTTTAAATCTTGGCACATTTTTAAATAAGCATCTTCCATGGCACTGATTCCTTCACTGCCATCTAAGTTAACACCAATATGAATGCCACGATCATGCATATATTTAGTAAATTCTTTAGGATTAGGAAATAATTCGGGATTAAAAGTATAACCAGTTTTATATAAATTATAATTGTTTTTATCTTTCTTATGCCAAAATTCACTTAATAATAAGACAGATATTGGAACATCATATTTATTAAAAGTTTGAATTAATTTTTTAGTATCATTATAAGAATAAATTTGATCACGATTCCACCAAATACCTAAAGCATAACGAGGAATAAGTGGAGGATAACCAGTTAAAGTAAAGTAATCTTTTAAACAAAGGCCAAAATCGCGACGATATATAAATAAGTAAATATCTATTCTTTTATTATCAATTGATTCTAGGTAACCTTCATTATCGATTATTAAGGAATGAGAATCATCTAAAGTGGCAAAACCATCAGTAGAATATAGGCCATTAGAAAGACTTGTTTCGGCACCAAAATCTTCAATACTAAAGGCACTACCTTTGTAATTACGAGCTTCTGGATGATCATAATACCACATTTTATCAGTATTAACTAATTTTACTTTAAGATTAGAATCTGGGGCAAAAGATGGACCTTTAAAAGGTTTTTCTTTAGCATATTGTAATATAAAATACTTGGTAGTTATGACTAAAAATTTTTCATCTTGATCAGCTTTAAATTTAGGTACAGGAAAATTTCTATTATGAACTATCTCAGTAGCATTATCGATAAAAATACCATTTAAAGAGTACTCAAAACGAACTAAGCGTTCACTTAGAATAGTAATACGATAATTGACACCTTTAAAGACTGTTTTACTATCACTAATAAGGTCTTTGGGATTATTTTGAAAATGTGTTCCTAAACTAGCCATAATCAACCTTCTCTTTATTTTCCTCTATTATATAGAATATCAAAAAATACTTTCTTTTTCAATCTAAAATCATAAATTATTTAATTTAGTTTATTGCTAGTACTATTGATATTTCAATTAATTGTTTGAGTTTTAATCAAAGAAACTATTTAAATATTTCTAATATAAAAAATGTTAACATCATATAGATATTAACATCATTATTAATAGTATTTTTTTATTGACTTATTGATAAGGTTAGACGGAAACCACCGCCGGCGTTCGCACCACCAGTGTCCCCACCGAAGTAGAACTGACCGGCCAAAACTCCGCCGCCCCAAAGGCCACCTCGATTGAACCAAGGGTAGGAGGCGCTAACAAAGCCCGAGATGTCGGCATACCAACTACTATGATAATAAGCGGTTCCATCGTCTTCTATATAATTTAAAAATGGACCTAACTCTCCAGTTGCATCTCCTAAGATTCTTTTATTATAGGAGTTAGCACTACTAGTTGAATCATATACATCAAAATAGTCTTTATATGACTTTGTTATTTCTTCTTCATTAGTAAAACCACTACTTCCAACATTACCACTGATATAAGCTGCTACATATTCCCAGGCTCCACCAGACATGTCATACACTCCAGTAATATTTCCTGTGGTACTAGCTAAGAATCCTGTTGGCGTATTCCACTCTTTAGATTTTCCATCTGTTCCAGTACTACCTGTTCCAGGATACGTACCTTTATCAACATCATATGATGAACATCCTGTTTTAAAATTTTTATTATTATTGTTATTTATTTCACTACCTATTCCATATGATGAATGGGATAGGTAAGCTACAGCTCCCCATTCAGTATTCTTCATCATATGACTTTTTAAATTTGTTTTATAGTTATATGCTGACATGAAGAAGTTCTTTACTGTAGCTTTTCTCCATGAATACACATTGGGTTTTATGATTATTTTTTTAGAATCACTTGAGTCTTGTTCTGCTCCTTGTGTAGTCCATCCTT
>CANQFH010000084.1 GCA_947598425.1 uncultured Bacilli bacterium
ATGTTGAATTTATATAGAGGTTATGTTATAGTTTTTAAGAAAAAAGAGGTGATTATATTAAAAAATTAATCAATTGGGCATTATATAATAATAATCAAGAAATAATAAAAGCTGAAAAAGTATTGTGTGAGTATGAAGAAAATCAATATTTAAAATATATTGAAGATAATAATCAGAATTTAATAGATTTAATAAATAAGATATATATAAGAGAAAATGAAGAATTTATTTTTAAAATAGACTTTAATCATCAACAATTTAGTTATATATTAAAAGAAAATAATTATAGGATGGAAAATAAAATAGATAGTTGTGCATTTGCTATGAATGATACTATTACGTTAACATATAATTTAGATGATGAAGAAAAGAAAATAATAATACAAATATTAGATAATTAATAAATGTATTAAGAATTGAAAGGAAAGTATTTATGAATTTAAAAGATATACCAAAAGAAGAATTAGAAACTATGGGTTATGATGAAATAGCTTATTTAGTTTTAGAGAATAATCATAAAAAAATGAAAATAATAGATTTATTTAAAAAGGTATGTGAAGTCTTAGAATTACCTGAAGAAACAGTAGAAGATCGGATTGCGGACTTTTTTGAATTATTATCTATTAATAAAAAATTTGTCTTATTACCTAATGGTTTTTGGGATTTAGCTACTAATCATGTTCAAGATATTGTTATTGAAGATGATGATGAAGATGAAGCAAGTAGTGAAATCGAAGAAGATGAAGATGATAATATAGAAGAAGAAAATGAAGAAGACGATGATATCTTTTATGATAATGATGTTGATGATGACGAAGATGAAGATGATTTAAAAGATTTAGTTATTATTGATGAAGAAGAAGATATTAGTTAAATATTATAGACAAGATGTTTAATAAAACATAAATTATATTAGAAGTGTGAGACATTTTTGTTTCACTTTTTTATGAAGTTAAAATTATAAAGGAGGTAATAAAATGCAAAAGTTATTAAATAATGAAGGTATCAAAGTATCTTTAATAACAGTTTTAATTAATTTTCTATTATTTTTATTTAAACTTATAATGGGTTTGATTGCTCATTCTAAAGCCATGGTATCTGATGCTATTCATTCATTATCTGATGTTATTAGTACTTTTGTAGTAATTATTGGTTTAATTTTTTCAGCAAATGCTCCCGATAAAGAACATCCTTATGGTCATGAGAGAATTGAATCAGTTATTGCTATTATTTTAGCATTTTTCTTATTTTTAACTGGTATGGGTATAGGTATATTAGGTATTAAAGATGTTTTATTAAGTAGTAGTTTGAAAATACCAGGAACTTTAGCTTTAGTAGCGGCTTTAGTATCAATTTTAGTAAAAGAAGGAATGTTTCAATATACTAAAAGAGTTGCTAAAAAGTTAGCTTCCGTATCGATGATGGCCGATGCTTATCATCACCGTAGTGATGCACTAAGTTCTATTGGTAGTTTTATTGGTATATTCTTATCACGTTTAGGTTTAGTAGTCTTTGATCCTTTATGTAGTATTATTATTTGTATTTTAATTGTGAAGTCCTCAATTGAAATTTTTATTGATGCCACTAAAGGAATGATTGATAAATCTTGTGATGATAAGGTTAAAAATCAAATAATTACAATGATTATGAATACTGATAATAATTTAGTAATAAATGATTTAAAAACTAGAATGTTTGCTAGTAAAATATATGTGGATGCTGAACTCGCTTTAGATGGTTCTTTAACTTTAAATGAATCTAATAATATAGTTAATAATATTCATGATGTAGTAGAGAAGGAATTACCAATTATTAAACATTTAAATATTAGAACTATTCCGAAGAGTGAAAAATAGTTTTTTAAGTGTATTTATGCTATAATAAAGGAAGTAGGTGATATTATGTTTGAAAGACTAGATGGAATCGTAGAAAAATATAATGAATTAAAAGAACAATTAGCTAGTAGTGAAGTTTTAAATGATTATAATAAATTAAAAAAGTTATCTAAAGAACAAAGTGATTTAGAAGAAGTAGTTAATAAGTATACTGAGTATAAAGATACTTTAAAAGCAATAGAAGAAGCTAAAAGTTTATTAAATGATCCAGAAATGGGAGAATTTGCTAGTGAAGAAGTAGATAATTTAAACCAAAAATTAGAAGATTTAAAAAGTGAATTAGAAGTTTTATTAGTACCAAAAGATGAAAATGATGGTAAGAATGTTATTATGGAGATAAGAGGAGCCGCTGGTGGCGATGAAGCTAATATTTTTGCTGGGGATTTATTTAGAATGTATTCTTATTATGCTGAAGAAAATGGTTGGAAAATTGAAGTTCTTAACTCTATCGAAGGTGCTAGTGGGGGTTATTCCCAAATAGAATGCATGATTAAGGGAGATAATGTTTATTCTAAATTAAAATATGAAAGTGGTTCTCATAGAGTTCAAAGAGTACCTACTACAGAGACACAAGGTCGAGTTCATACTTCAACTGCT
This sequence comes from uncultured Bacilli bacterium, assembly GCA_947598425.1. GTDB lineage: Bacteria > Bacillota_I > Bacilli_A > RF39 > UBA660 > SIG200. Next base: position 2,493 of record CANQFH010000084.1, read on the forward strand.
ACTGTTTTAGTTATGCCAGAAGTTGAAAATGTTGATATTGAAGTTAAAGAAAGTGATTTAAAAATAGATGTTTACCATTCTAGTGGAGCGGGAGGCCAATCAGTAAATACTTCCAATTCTGCAGTTAGAATTACTCACGTTCCTACTGGTGTTGTTGTCGCTTGTCAAACTGAAAGAAGTCAATTAAAAAATAAAGAGAATGCCATGCGTTTATTAAAAATTAAATTACATGATGAAATGATGCAAAGACAAGAAAAAGAAGTTGGCGAAGAAAGAAAGAGTAAAATAGGTACTGGAGATCGTTCTGAAAAAATAAGAACATATAATTATCCTCAAAATAGAGTAACAGATCATCGTATTAACTTTTCTATTATGGAATTAGATCGTGTAATGAATGGAAATCTAGAACCAATAATTGAAGCTTTAATAAATGAAGATATGCGTCTTAAATTAGCGGGAGAAAATTTTGACAGATAAAGAATTAATTAATAAATATGTAGATGAAAATAAAAGAGAAGAAGCTTTAGAAAAATTAGAAAAAGGGTATCCAGTACAATATATAATTGGAAATACTTATTTTTATAATTCAATAATAAAAGTAAATGAAAATGTTTTAATTCCCAGATTTGAAACAGAATATTTAGTAGAAAAAACTCTTAAATATTTAAATAAATTAAATATTAAGAATCCGAAAGTTTTAGAGATAGGTACTGGAAGTGGCTGTATAAGTATTGCCTTAAAAAAAGAAATAGAATGTAATATCTTAGCAATAGATATAAGCAATAATGCCCTTAAGTTAGCAAAAGAAAATGCTTTAGATAATAATGTTGATATTGATTTTTTAAATATCGATATTAATGAATTTAATACTTCAAATAAATATAATTTAATTATATCTAATCCTCCATATGTGGCATTTGATAAAAAAGTAGATGAAAAAACTAAATATGAACCACAAAATGCTATATTTGCTCCTGATAATGGCATCTATTTTTATAAATTAATAATATCTAAGTTATATAATAATTTATGTAATGATTATTTAATTGCTTTTGAAATAGATGATAAAGAAGGTAGTATGATAACAGATGTTATTAAGAAGTATTTACCTAATGCATATATTAAAATAGAAAAAGATTATAATAATTATGAAAGATACTTGTTTATAAGTAATAAAGAAATATAAGTGTTGAAAACTGAATGGTTATCAACATTTTTTGTTTTATATATAAGATAGTGGTAATAATAAAATTATATATGGTATTTTATAAAAAAAGCAAATTTTACTTTACTTTTTGAGAAAATATATTAATAGTTAATGGTGTTAGATATTTTGAAGTCTAGCATTTTTTATATGTGAAATTTACAGTAATGCAGGGGAGATAAGTCAATAGATTAGACAGGTAAAAGAGGGGGGTAATTGAGAAAAATAGTCAAATTCAAACTGCTCAGG
>CANQFH010000085.1 GCA_947598425.1 uncultured Bacilli bacterium
GTATTGTTTTATTTGAACATATGGAAATTGGTAAAAGTAAAAAAATTAATCGGGGATATAAAACTGATATTAAAACATTACAAAAATATGAAGATAAACATCCCATTATTGGTAAAGTTTTAGAATATCGTAATCTATATAAATTACAAACTACTTATTTAGAAGGTTTAAAAGATTTTGTCTTAAGTGATGGAAAAATTCATACTATTTTTAATCAAACCTTAACCAGAACGGGACGACTTTCTTCAATTGATCCTAATTTACAAAATATCCCCGTTAGAGAAGAATTTGGTAAAAAAATTAGACAAGCTTTTGTTCCTAGTAATGATTTAATAATGAGTGCTGATTATTCCCAAATAGAATTAAGAATTTTAGCACATATTTCTGAATGTAAAGAATTAATTGAAGCTTTTGTTAATGATGTTGATATCCATACTAAAGTAGCAGCAGATATTAATGGTATTCCAGAGAGTGAAGTTACTAAACAAATGCGTAGTATGGCTAAAGCTGTAATATTTGGAATAGTTTATGGTATCAGTGGTTTTGGTTTAGGAGAAAATTTACATATATCGAGAGTCGAAGCTAGTAAATTTATTGAAAAATATTATGAATTATATCCAGGAGTTAAAGAATATATGACTAATATAGTTGCTAGTGCTTATGAAACAGGAAAAGTTAAGACCATGTTTGGTAGAGTTCGAAAGATTAAAGAATTAACCGATACTAATTATCATACAAGAACCATGGGAGAAAGAATGGCTTTAAATACTCCAATTCAAGGTACAAGTGCTGATATTATGAAAATGGCTATGATTGAGGTTTATAAGAGAATTAAAGAAGAAGGGTTACAAAGTAAAATGATTTTACAAGTTCATGATGAAATTATAATTGATGCTAAAAATGAAGAAGTTGAAATATTAAAAAAAATTTTAAAAGATTCAATGGAAAATATTGTGAAATTAAGTGTGCCATTAAAGATAGATATCAACTGCGGTATAAATTGGTATGATGCGAAGTAGGTGATAAAGATGCCAGAGATTGCAGAAGTTGAAACAGTAAGAAATACTTTAAAGAAAAGAGTATTAAATAAAAAAATAAAAGATGTTAAGATTATATATGATAAGATTATTGAAAGTGATTTACAAGAATTTAAAGATATCTTAATTAATAATGAATTTAAAGATATTTTAAGAATTGGGAAATGGTTAATATTTGTTCTTCCTGATTATTATTTATTAAGTCATTTAAGAATGGAAGGTAAATATTTTATAAAAAATAGTAATGATCCTATAGAAAAACATGAACATATTATTTTGACATTTAATGATGGTAGTGATTTAAGATATCATGATACTAGAAAATTTGGAAGAATGAAATTAGTTAAGAAAGATGAATTATATCAAACTAAAGAAATAGCTAAACAAGGTAAAGAACCTTTAGATGATTCTTTAACTAGTAATTATTTATTAAAAAAATTTAAAGATAAAAATATTCCGATGAAAAAGATATTATTAGATCAAAGTATTATAAGTGGTTTAGGAAATATTTATGCTGATGAAGTTTTATTTGCATCTTTAATTCATCCTTTGAGAATGGCTTCATCATTAACTAAAGAAGAATGTGAAAGAATTGTTAAAACTTCTAAAAAGATTATTGAAGATGCGATAAAAAATGGTGGTACTACAATTAAGAGTTATACTTCAAGTTTAGGAGTAACAGGACATTATCAAGATTTATTAAAAGTTCATAAAAAGGAAGGAAAACCTTGTGTTAATTGTCAAACTCCTATTAAAAGAATAAAAGTTGGTGGTAGAAGTACTTACTTTTGTGAAAAATGTCAAAATTAAAGGAGTTTTATGGATAAAATTATTAAAAAAATCTTAACTACTATTGAAAATAATCATTTTGAAGCCTATTTAGTCGGAGGTTTTGTTCGAGATTATTTATTAGGTATTAAAACTAAAGATATTGATATTTGTACTAATGCTTTACCTAAAGATTTACATAAAATGTTTCCAAATAATAAAAATAGTAATCAATATGGTGGCTTTAACATGCAAATAAAGGGTTATAATATTGATATAACTACTTATAGAGAAGAGTATAAATATTTAGATAGAAAACCTACAGAAGTAGTATATATTAATGATTTAAAAATTGATATTCAAAGAAGAGATTTTACTATTAATAGTATTTGTATGGATAAAAATGAAAAAGTTATTGATTTAGTAAATGGAGTTAATGACTTAAATAATCGTGTAATTAAAATGCATGGTGATATTCATAAAAAAATCCAAGAAGATCCTTTAAGAATATTAAGAGCTATTCGTTTTTCTTGTATCTTAGATTTTGATATTGATCCAGATTTGTTAAAAGAAATTCAAAACAATTATAAGTTAGTTAAGAATTTATCATTTTATCGTCTTAAAAGTGAATTAAATAAAATATTATTACATAAAAATTATTTAAAAGGTCTTAGTTTATTAAAAGATTTACATATTTTAGAAGAATTAGAAATATCTTATGATGAAATAAGTTATGTCCATGACATTTGTGGGATGTGGGCACAATTAAATTTTTCATCTAATTATACATTTACAAAACAAGAATTTAGAAATATAATAAACATAAAGCAAATAATTAAGGATGGTATTAGTAATAAAATTATCTATAAATATGGCTTATATACCTCTTTAGTAGCGGGTGATATTTTAAATATTAATAAGAATACTATTAATAAAATGTATAAAAAATTACCTATTAAAAATCGTCAAGATATTGCTATTAAAGTTGGTGAAGTTATTGATTTATTAAATATTGATGTTACTAAATTAAATAAAATATATGAAGATTTAGAAGAAAAAATTTTAGATGGTATTATTATCAATAATAATAAAATTATTAAGAAATATTTGGTTATTAATTATAGTTAAAGGAGTAATTCAGGATGGGAAATAACAAGAAATATGTAGTTGATGCTAATTTTATTAAAGAATCGATTCAATTAGATCTATCTTTAAAAGAATTTTTGTTATTACTTTATTTTGAAAATGCTGATGATCCAACATTTGATTTAGAAAGAATTAGTCAAAAATTAAAAGTAGCTAATGAAGATATTTTAGAGGCTTTTAATAATTTAATTAGTAAGAATTTAATAAGTATGGTTAGTGAGAAAAATGAATCTGGTAAGAGATATGATAAAATATCTTTAGAAGGTTTTTATAAAGCTTTACAAGAAGATTTAAATAAAGAGAAAAAAGGTCTAGTTAAAGATGATATTTTTTCAAAATTTGAAGATGCTTTTAAAAGACCTCTTACAGGTAGAGAATTTGAAATTATTAAAGCTTGGTTAGATAAAATGTATGCTGAAGATTTAATACTAAGAGCATTAGATGAAGCAATATATAATGATACTGTTAGTATTAGATATATAGATATGATTTTATATGAATGGAGTAAAAAAGGTTATAAGAAAAAAGAAGATGTTGATAATGCCGCTAAGAATAGCTTTGATGAAAAAAAATTAGAAGAGACTAGTGTTTGGGATTTTAATTGGTTGGAGGAATAATGATAAGTAGTAAAGAAATAATCGAAGGTTTAGATAAATTAATTCCTAATCCTAGATGTGAACTTAATTATAATAAAGATTATGAATTATTAATTGCCACTGTCTTATCTGCTCAATCTACTGATAAAAGAGTTAACATAGTTACAGCAAAATTATTTAGTAAATATAATTTAAATGATTTAAAAGATTTAGATATTAAAATAATTGAAGATATAATAAGACCAGTGGGAACTTATAAAAGAAAAGCTTTTTACATTCAAGAAATTGCTAAACATTT
>CANQFH010000086.1 GCA_947598425.1 uncultured Bacilli bacterium
ATTTATCCCCCTTAACTACTTCTTTTAATTTTAAATTAGAAGGACAAATATAATTACATAAACCACATGATAGGCAATTTTTACTACTTAATTTATTTAAATAACAATGTAAAACATTAATATGTACTGGACAAATTTTATAACAAGCACCACAATTAGTACATTCTTCTTCCACTTTATTTATTTTTTTATTAATAACAATCATATTAGTATCTTTAGTAATAATAACTTCTTCAATATTCTTAACTTGATAACCTTGTAAAATACCATTAATATATAAATCATATTCTCTATCTATTAAATTAAATTCTTTATCTAATATTTCTTTAAGACTAGTACCCAATTTTACTTTGATAACTTTAGACTTTTCTAGATTAGTACCACTTATAGTTATAAAAGTTTCACTAATGATTTTACCTTTTAATATTTCATATATATTGTATATTTCACTAGTAGTTAAAACTAAAGTATGATTAGAATCGATATTTAAATATTCACATAAAAATTTAGGATAACCAATTAAATATTTATCTGGTATTAAAGATAATTTAATAGATGGATAAGTACCTAATATAGAGCGGACATTTTTAATACTTTTAGCATTAGTATTCTTAGTAACTAATAAAGAATTATCAATATTATATAACTTTTTTAAAAATTCCATCGTATCTAATATTTCATTATAATAATTAGATAAAATCATAAATTCTTTAACAGTATATATTTCTTCATCTATAGAACTAATAACGATATTTTGAACCGCTATTTTTAATTTATTACTAATATCACTTAAATGATTAGCATCTAAAATATTAATTAATTCTTCGATATTTTTAATCTTTTTCTTTTTATTTTTAACTTCAATATTTTCTTTATAATCATTTTTAATTTTAATTGCAGGATAATATTTCTGTTTTAAAATAACTTTACTAGTACCAATAATTTTACCAGATACTGAAGATATGTATTCATCAAAATAAGTATTTTTATAAACATATTTAGGAAGCTTGGTTGTTGGTTTAGAAGTAATTGGAATATAAATATAATCAGGTATTAAATATTCATAGATATGATTTACTATAGAAACTTCTTTAACTAATGCTAATTTAATTAAATCCCTCATTTAAATCACTTCCATTATAATTCTACCAAATAGAGATTAAAGTGTAAAGTTAGTATTTAGACAGTTTTTTATTTTATCTTATTGTATAAAAAATAATCTTATTGTATAATTAAATATAGATAAAAAAAATAAAAGGGAATAACGGTGATACTTGTGTTTAGAGAGTTTGACTATGATAATAAACCGGTTGTTGATATCGTAAATGATATGATCATCGATGCAGTAAAAAATGGTGGTTCAGATATTCACTTTGATCCAACTGAAGATGAATTAAATGTCCGTATTAGAATAGATGGATCTCTTTTAGATTATGCCAAAGTTCCCGCAACTGTTAAAAAGAATTTAATTACCAGAATCAAAATTATTTCTGGAATGAATATAACTGAGACTAGACTTCCTCAAGATGGCGCTATTAAAGGTTTAATTGAAAATTTAGATGTCGACCTTCGTGTATCTAGTTTACCAACTGTTGATGGTGAAAAAATAGTTATTCGTATTCTTGATTATCGTATGAGTTTAAATGGTTTGGAATCAATTGGATTAAGTAAAGATAATTATAATAGAATTAGTGAGCTTATTAAAAAACCTAATGGGATTATTATGGTTACTGGTGCAACTGGAAGTGGTAAATCAACTACAGTGTATTCTATGTTACAAGTATTAAATACTACTGAAAGAAATATTATTACTGTTGAAGATCCTGTAGAAATGAAAATAGAAGGCATTAATCAAGTTCAAGTTATGAGTGAGATTGGTCTTACTTTTAGTAATACTTTAAGAAGTATTTTAAGACAAGACCCCGATATTATTATGGTTGGTGAAATAAGAGATGATGAAACTGCTAGAATTGCTGTTCGAGCTGCCATTACAGGACATTTAGTATTATCTACTATTCACACTAATAACTCTCTAGCTACTATTGAAAGATTATTAGATATGGATATTGAAAGATATTTATTAGGTAGTGCCTTATCAGGAATTATTTCTCAAAGATTAGTCAAAAAGTTATGTCCAAAATGTCGTACTAGTAGACCAACTAATCAATATGAAAAAACATTATTTAAAAAAGTATTAGATATGGATGTTACCCAAATATATACTCATGTTGGTTGTGAAGAATGTATTAATGGTTATAAAGGAAGAATTGCTATTCAAGAAGTTTTAGAGATCAATCAAAATGTTCGTGATGCTATCGTTAATAATCAAAGAAAAGAAGAACTAAGAAAATTAGTTTATGATAAAGATGCTAATACTCTACTTAAAGATGGATTAATGAAAGTAGTTGAAGGATTTACCACAATGGATGAAATATTAAGAGTTATTGATGTTAATGATGACTTTGGATTAGATGATCAAGAATTAAAAGATGCCTTTATAGGTAAAACTACTCCAAAAGAAGAAGTCACTAATCCATTTATTAAAAAGATAAATCAAAATAATATTGAATCTTTATAAAAAAATAAGAATAATATCACTATTCTTATTTTTATTTATAATAAACTATTCTTTTACCTAATGCTTCATAATAATATATAAAAATTTCTTTTTTGATTGGGTATTTTTTACCATTATAAGGATTAGAGATATAAAAATTATCTTGATCATAGCCATATACTACTACAGCATGTTCGCCACTGATCCAATTAACTTTTTCAAAGGTATCCATATCATACCATGTTTTAGATATTACAATATCCGCAATTTTTTCAGTTATATTGGTCCAGGCAATTACTGGATTACCATAATAAATAATTCTTTGAATATCTTCAATCGATACATTATTTTTAGCAACTGCTCCTTTTTTATATTTATTGGCTACTTCCGCAATTGGTTTGTTGTATACACCATAAGAACTTAAATTAGAAGGATCACCTACAAATACTTTTTCAGGATTAGAACCATATAATACGCCATTTACTTCAAAAGGAAGTTCTCCTTTTGGTAAATCCTTTATAATATCATCGATACTAACATCAATTCCATAATAATTTAAAAGTATATGTAATGCGATACTTTCGCAGCCGGTAAGATATTGGGGATGTTGGTCTTCAGCAATTACATTATCTAAAATATAACTTTCTGGAATATCTATATATGCCATATTGTTATCAATACCTTTCTCAATAATTTTTTCATTAAAAATAGCATCATTTACATTGACACCTTTATTAATTAATGTCAATATGCCAAATAATATTAATAATATAATCAGTATTTTTTTCATAGCCATCACCTATTATATGAATTTTAATTAGAAAATGTATCGGCTTTTGTTACTTAAATATATCTTATCATTATTAATTAATAAAAGCAATTAAATTATTTATTTTCATATAATAATAAAAACAAGCATTAAATTTGATGCTTGTCTATAGTATTACATTTTTCTTTGTAATTCACTAATTTTTTTAATTGAAAGATCAGTTATATTATGAATAGTTTCAACTGGTATGCCATAATTTAACATTCTCTTAGCATTTTCTTCTAGAGTTTTCATTGTTGCTCTTTCTTCAGCTTCAAATGCAGCTTCTTCCATCTTATTTTTAACATATCTTTCAAAGCCACCTTCAGCACTCTTTAAGTTCCATTCCCTTACATATTCTACAACATCATTCATTTCTTTATCTCCTCCTAACTTGCTATAGTATTCTAGTTCTTCTAATGTCTTAGCATTTAACATTCTTAATAAAGTTATTAACTTCTCTTCTTTTTTATT
>CANQFH010000087.1 GCA_947598425.1 uncultured Bacilli bacterium
CAATCTACAAGCATAACAAAAACTTTTATTTAGTTTTTCTTGATTAAATTTATCTTTATAACACTCTAAAGAGACAATACTATTATCTGATAAGACTGCAGTTATATCTCCAAAGTAAGAACTATATTCTTTATTTCTAGATTTTATATAACTTTGAGGTATCACATTATATACATTATAAGTCTCATTAGTATTAATATACTTAAAGATAAGATCTACTAAATATTTTAAAACTTCTTCATGAGAGAAAACATTTTTAAATGTTAAATCATTTACCAAAGAACTAAAAGTATTAATTGTAGTATTCATTCTGCCTCCTTTCATTAATATTTTTGAAGAGAAAAATATTTATCCCTTCACTATATATATAGAAGTTTTTTTGTTCATTTCCTTTTTTTTAGAGCAAAATTTTTATAAAAAATTAAAAAAACTAATAGTTTTTTATATTCTATTAGTTCATTATTTAATTATAATTATTTATTCCTCTTCTGCAATATCAGTATTAACAAGTAAAGTTAATATAGAATTAAATTTTTTATTTTCAGTGGAATTATTATATTGATCTTCATCTCCAGCGTCGGATGGACTTTCATTAGAAGCAACATTATTTTTATATGCTGCAGAATTTCCTTCATAATAATCAATCCATAAATATATTTCATATGTATTAGAGCTATTAGATTTTACTTTACCGATATCTATTTGATAAGAAGTAACAGTTGAATAATTTGTATATTGTAAATCTGTTTTTGCTTTTAAATCATCAGTAATTAATTTATGATTACTACTATTATCTTCTATTTTAGTTAAAGTATTAAGATAATCAGTTTGTTTAAGTACTGTAGCAGTGGAACTTTCACCCACACTTTTTTTAATATGTGTTCTAATTTTATCATCAGTAATAGAGTTACTATTACCTAAAGTAGTTATAGCTAAAGTATAATTTAAATCAGCTTGTTCATTAGTACAATTATTCTTTACAGTAATTTTAACTGGTGTAATATTTGGCTTTTGTTCACTACCAGTTCCTAAAGCCCAAGCATCACTTACAGGATAATCGACATCTAATGTCAAAAATTTTCTTTTGGGTTCTCCATCTTCAAATGTAACATTAATACAATCTGTCCTACCAATTATATTAACTGGAGAAGACATTGAATCATCTACTGCAACTTTAAAATATGCATAAGTACCAGTAATAGCTCCTACTATTAAGATAGCTACAAATATAATTACATAAAATAGATAACTTCTAATATCACTTTTACTTTCAAAATCTTGTTCCATATATAATATCTCCCTATATTCTCTATACTAACTTCAATTATAAACTATTTTTAAAACATAATCAATACTTTTAACTACTCTTTAAATTCAAAAATATAATCTAATATTTGAACTTCATCTCCTCTTTTAGCTCCTAATCGTTCTAATTCATCTTCAACTCCCATACCTTTTAATTTTCTAGCAAATCTTAATACTGCTTCATCTTCATTAAACTTGGTCATATTAAATAATTTTTCAATCTCTTTACCTTGAATAACCCAAATGCCATTATCATTAGTTATAGTATATGGTTTTTCATTTTTAAATTTAAATACTAAATGGCTTTCTAATTCATTTTCTTCATATATATTATTATTTTCTTCTTGATCTAAAGTATTAGCTAAATAATCTAATAATTCTGTAATTCCTTCATTATTTATAGCACTTATCGGAAAAATAACTTTATCTTTGTATGCTTTTTTAAATTCTTCTAAATTATTTATAGAATTAGGTAAATCCATTTTACTAGCTACAACTACTTCTTTTTTACTAGCTAATTTATCACTATATTTTTCTAATTCTTTTCTGATAGTTTGATAATCTTCAATCGGGTTATTTCCTTCAATACCACTCATATCAACTAAATGACAAATAATTTTAGTACGCATAGCATGTCTTAAAAATTTATGGCCAAGACCTACTCCTTCACTTGCACCTTCAATTAAACCGGGTAAATCCGCCATTACAAAAGAGCGATTATCTTTAAGCTTAACTACTCCTAAATTAGGACTAAGAGTTGTAAAATGATAAGCTGCAATTTTAGGTTTAGATGCTGAAATAACACTTAAAAGAGTACTTTTTCCTACTGAAGGAAGTCCTACTAAACCAACATCTGCTAACATTTTTAATTCACACTTAATAAGACGAATTTCACCTGGTTCACCATTTTCACTAAATTTAGGAGCCGGATTGTCATGAGTTGCAAAAGCTTTATTACCTCTGCCACCACGACCACCATGAGCTACTACTACTTCATCACTAGCTTTAGTTAAATCAGCAATTACTAAATTAGTATCTAAATCGGTAATTGTAGTTCCAAGAGGTACTTTAACAATTATATCTTCAGCATTAGAGCCATATTTATTGCTACCCTTGCCATTAACACCTTTTTCTCCTTTAATAATTTTCATATATCTTAAATCAATTAAGGTTTTAAGACCGGGATCTACTTTGAAGATGATATCACTACCTTTACCACCATTACCACCATCAGGACCACCCATTGGTACAAACTTTTCTCTTCTAAAAGAGGTACAACCCATACCCCCAGATCCAGCTTCAACTTTTAGTTTAATTTCATCAACAAACATAAATCCATCACCAAAATAATTATATCTAAAAAATTAAAAATTGTATATTATTTTTTAATTTATTATGTTATCATAAGAGTATGAAAAAGATAGGTATTTTAATTGGAACAATTTTTATAATAATTATTGGCTATTTAACTATTAGGTATATTACTACTGATCATTATATATCGGTAGAAGACGCTAAAGAAATAGCTATGAATGATGTCGCAAATAAAGATAATAACTATAAGTTTAATACTATAGAATATAATAATGTTAATGGTAATTATATTTATACTTTAGAATTTAGTGATGAAGTAAATTTATATACTTATAAAATTAATGCTAAAACTAAGAAAATTATTTCTAATAAAATAGAATCATTATTAAATAATAAATCTTATATGAGTGAAGATGATGTCTTAAATATAGTCTATAAACATGCTAGTATTAGTAAAAGTGATAGTAATTTAATTGCTAATTATGTAATTATAGAAGATGGAATTCCAATATATAATGTAGTGTTTTATTATAGTAATATTAGATATGAATATAAAGTTAATGCTTTGACTGGAGCAGTTATAAGTGTTACTAGATTAAATGAAAACAAATAAAAAGATGGGTTACATCTTTTTTTTTTATGGTATAGATAGTACTAGACGGAAACTAGCGTTTGCGCCAACACCACCAGTGCTCCTAAGAAAATTGAACTGACCGGCAATAACTCCGTTGCTCCAAGTACCACCTCGACCGAACCAAGGATAGGAAAATTCAACAAAGTACGAGAAGTCGGCGTACCAACCATTATGATATCGATCTTCATCATCACTATCTTTAAATGTAAAGAATGGTCCCATCTCTCCCGTAGCATCACCTAGTATTCTTTTACTATATGTTGTAGTATCACTTGATTGATTATATTGATCAATATAATTTTGATATGTAGTGGTTATTTCTATTTCACTAAATCCACTTGCATTTTTGTCTTCTGAATTTAATCTATAAGCAGCCACATATTCCCATGCTCCTCCTGACATATCATACACTCCTGTAATATTTCCTGTAGTACTGGCTAAGAATCCGGTTGGAGTATTCCATTTTTCAGATTTACCATCATCTCCTGTACTTTCTGTTCCGGGATATGTACTTTGATCTACATTATATGATGAATATCCTGTTTTATAATCCTTGC
>CANQFH010000088.1 GCA_947598425.1 uncultured Bacilli bacterium
ATTATTGATTTAATTATCGAAAATAAAGATATAATTAATATAGTAGATTATAAATTAAAAAATATTGATGATCCTAAGTATTTAGAACAATTAAAAGTATATTATAATTATATTAAATTAGTAAGCAATAAAAAGATTAAATTATATTTATATAGTATTTTAAATAATGAATTAAAAGAAGTAGTTATTTAAATAAGTATTAATCTAGGAGTAATAGAATGAAAAAGATAGGTAATTTTATAAAATTATTAAGAGAAGAAAAGGGGTGGACTCAAGAAGAGTTAGCAGCTAAAATACCTGTAAGTAGACAAGCGGTAAGTAAATGGGAACAAGGACAAAGAATACCTGATATTATTACTATAGAGAGATTAAAAAGTATATTTAATGTAACTACAGATGAACTTTTAGCTGGAGAAAGAAATCCTCAAGAAGATATCACTTTAAAATTATATAGTGAAACTAATAAGAAAAAGAGATTAGTTAAAATTTTAATATTAATTATATTAGTATTGTTATTAATATTTTTAATATATTATTTCTTTAATCAATATAAGTCATTAAAAATCTATCGAGTTACAGGATTTAGTGATAATTATAGTATTAAAGATGGAATATTTTTAGTAAATAAAGAAAGAATTTATTTTAATTTAGGAAATATTGATTATGATAATGATTATAATATAACTAGTTTAACATTATATTATTTAGATAATAATGAAGAGATAAATATCTATGAAAATGTTGGTAAGGGAATGTTATTTCGGGATTATCCTGGTTATGATGAATATTTTAATAATAATAAGTTAGATTATATATTAGATAATTTATATTTAAAAATCTATAATGAAGATAGTTATGAAACAATTAAATTAGATATCGAAGAAGATTATATTAATAATAATTTATTCTTTTTTAAAAGAGCTAAAATAGGTTATGGAACAAGTGATATTTTAAAACCTGATGCAGAGTTAATTAATAAAATAAAAAATAAATATCATGAATGTGAAGATAATAAAAATAATTATTGTTATGATATAGATAGTATTCATATTGCATATATGCCAGATAATTTGATATATATAAAAACTAAAGAACCAAATGAAATGTTTCTTTATGATATATCAACAAATAATTTGAATTATAATAATTTTAATAATGAAAACTTAGATTTTGTTTCAAAATGTAATGAAAATTGTGAATGTTTAGATGAATTTTGTAAAGAAAAGAGTCAAAAATTTTTTAATATTTTTAACCGTAGTTTAGGATAATTTTAGTAATATTTGATAAAAGCACCAGAGAGGTGCTTTACTTTTTTCATGCTTTAATGATATATGTAAGTTAGAAAGGAGGACAATATGAAGGATAAGAAGAATTTATTAATTATTATTTTATGTGTTTTAATTATTGGTTTAATAATATTTTTAGTAATTAAATTTATTCCAAGTAAAAAAGAAGAGTTAGCATTACCATTTTTGGTGGAGAATGTTCAAAATTTTAATGAATTTAAAGTTAATGATATAGTAGATATCTATATTAGTGATAGTGAAATAACAGATAAAGAATTAGAAAATCCATTTATTAAAAATATTAAAATAACAAAAATAACTAATCAAAAATTAGAAGAAGTTGATGATAATACAGCTTATTATTACTATTTAGTAATTCCAGATACAAATTTAAGAGCAACCAATATACTTGAACTTGTTAGATTTAACTCTTCAATGAAAATAACATTTAAAAAGAGTGATAGTAAAAAAGAAAAAGTGGAATTCAATGACAAAATAGAAGAAATTATTAGTGAAAAATATGAAATAAAGAATTAGAAAATAAAAAAATGAGGATCAAATGGAAATCACTCATTTTTTATTAACTCTTTAGTAACTTTATTTATTGGTCCTGCTCCAATAGAAATAACTAAATCATTATCTTGAATATTTTCTTTTAAATAAGTAAGAATTTTATCAAAAGAATCAATATAACAGACATTGGGATTATCTTTCTTAATTAAATTAACTAAATCTTCTTCTTTAACATTATCTACATTTATTTCTCTAGCAGCATATATGGGAGCAATAATGATATTATCAAATTGCTTTAAAACATTAGCAAATTCTTCTAAATGTTCTTTAGTTCGAGAATAGGTATGTGATTGAAATATAGCCCAATTTTGATGACATGAAATATTCTTAACGGCATTGTATGTAGCATTTATTTCAGTAGGATGGTGAGCATAATCATCATATACTAAAGCATGATGATATTTACCTAAATATTCCATTCTTCTTCCAACCCCTGTATAATTATTAATTCCTTTGATAATACTTTCTTTGTCAATATTATAAATAGATGCCATGGTAAATGCTGCAAGGGCATTATAAATATTATGATTACCTAAAATACTTAAATTAATTGTTAATATATATTTATTATTATAATAAATATCAAATACTGGATGACCATTATTATAACTAATATTTTTAGCTTGAACATTAGCATTATTATTAATACCATAAGTTATAATATTAATATTTTGAGGATAATTTAGACTCATGGTATTTTTATCATCAGCATTAATTATTAAATTACCATTATTAGGAAGTCTTTTACTAAAATTAGTAAAAGATTTTTTAATATTATCAATATTTTTAAAATAATCTAAATGATCATCATCAATATTTAATATAATAGCACTAGTGGGATTAAAATGGAGAAAACTATCTACATATTCACAAGATTCATTAATAAAGTATTCTTTACCTCCAACAAAATAATTAGCATTAATTTTAGGAAGAATTGCCCCAAGTTGAATAGTAGGGTTCTTTTTAGCATTTAAGAAAATACATGATATCATTCCTGTAGTAGTGGATTTACCATGAGTACCAGATATACATAAAACATTTTGATATTCTTTTTGCATTAAACCTAAGAATTCCGCTCTTTCATAAACTTCTTTTTGTAATTTATAAGCTTCTTCTAGTTCTTTGTTATCTTTTTTGATTGCAGCAGTATAAACAATAATATCAGCATTTTTAATTAAACTAGGATCTTCTCCAATAGTAACTTTAATGCCTTTATTAATTAAATTTTCAACATTTTCAGAATAATTGGCATCACTTCCGGTAATGCTGTAGCCTTCTTCATATAAAATATTAGCAATACCACTCATAGAAATACCACCAATACCAATAAAATGAATCCTTTTAGGTTGCATTTAACCACTTCCTTTATATAAATATATTATAATCTTAATGAAAATATATAGCAATAATAAGTATTAAAAAACATTGACTCATTTTGACAAAAATAAAGATGTAAAACGAACAAAAAAATAATTAAAAATAGAAAAATAAAAAAGATATAGGAAAATACAAGATAAAATGTTTTTTTGAAGTTAAAATTTTAAAAAAATTAAAATGTTCGATTTACAAAATATCAAAATATTATAAAAAAAACATTGCTAATATATATGATAAAAAGTATAATGAAAATGTAATTAAGGAAGAGGTAATATGGTAAAAGAAGAAGTATTGGACGATATTATAGTTGTCAAAAGAAGTGGCCAAAGAGTCCCATTTAACGAGACAAAAGTGGCTTTAGCTATTAAAAAAGGGTTTGATAGTGTTTATGATGATTATGATGAAAAAATAGTTAATAAAGTATATGAAAAAGTACTTAAAACTATTGAAA
>CANQFH010000089.1 GCA_947598425.1 uncultured Bacilli bacterium
GATAACTTCATTGATACAAGCCATACTAGTTAATGTTTGACTTGCTACTTGGCCAATAGATTCCCCATTAATTATAACTTTAGCGTTGCATCTGGATGCTACAATTGCACTAATACGATACATCATTCTTCTCATAATCGTTATTAAATATTCATGAGGAATATTTTTATATATTTCTTCTTGAATTTTCGTAAAATTAATTATATGTAATTTAATATCATTATTATATATAGCTAACTTTTGAGCTAAACTTTTTACTTTTTCTAAAGCTTCTTTACTTGTATGCGGAGGACTTTCAAAATAAATTGCTTCAATTTTAACCCCTCTTTTAATAGCAAGGTAACCTGCAACTGGAGAATCGATACCTCCACTTAACATTAACATTCCCTTACCTAAACTAGATACTGGATAACCTCCTAAACCTTTATATTTTTTAAAATATATTAAAACTTCTTTTAATCTAATTTCAATATAAATAGTTACATCAGGATTATGAATATCTACTTTAATATTAGGAATATTTTTTAAAATATAAGAACCAAAAATCTTTCTTAAAGCCATACCATCATAAGGATATTTTTTATCACTTCTTTTAACTTCGACTTTAAATGTTTGAAAACTTTCTTCCTTTAATAAACTAATTAAATTATTATTAATTATCTCTAAATCTTTACTATCTATTATGTAACTTTCAAAAAATTCATGAATACCAAATATATTTTGTAACTTAGCTATGACTTCATTATAATTATCTTCTTTAGAAATAATAAACATTCGACCATAATCATATTTTATTTCTACATTTTTTAAACTATGTTCAATATTATTATGAAGTAACTTAATAAAATAATTACGATTATCTTTCTTAGTAGATAATTCTCCATATTTTATAGTTATAACTTTTTGCATAATTAACCACCCAATTTGTTATATTCTACCTCAAAATCCTCTAAAAATCTATTAATTTCTAATACTGTAGTTAAATAAGATAAACTAATTCTAATAGTATTCTTACTTCTTCTAATATCTTTATAAATCGCTTTAATACTTTCATTATTTTGACTACTACTAACAAATATATCTTTTTTAGCTAAAGAATTACTTAATTCTTCACTAGAGATATTATCTAGGCCAATATTTAATATATAAGGTATTGAATATTTAGTTTTATTAATATATACTGATAATTTTTCTAATTTACTAACTATTCTTTCATTTAATAAAGTGACATATCTTTCTTTTTTATCTAAATCTTTTAAAGAGTTTTTTAAAGCTTCTTTCATACTAACTATTAAAGGTAATGATATATTATCATTAGGAATATAGATATTTTTACTACCATATAATAATGGGGCAATTTTAACTAAATTATTTTTAAATAAGAAACCAATACCCATTGGACCATAAAATTTGTGAGCAGAGATGCTTCCTAAATCAACATCCCGAAAGTTAATAGCCATTTTACCTATTGCTTGAGATAAATCAGAATGAAATAAAGTAAAGGGATTTTCTTTCTTAATTATTTGTCTTAACATTTTTAAAGGTTGTCTTACTCCTGTTTCATAATTAACGGCACTTATACTTACTAAAATAGTATCTTCCCTAATTAAATTCTTTAAATCATCAAAAATAACTAAACCATCCTCATCATTATCAACATAACTAATTTCAAAACCAACACTTTCTAAATACTTAGTAATAGCATAAATAGAAGGATGTTCTAATTTAGAAGTAATAATATGTTTACCTCTTTTATGATTAGCCATAGCTACCCCGATTAAAGCCATGTTATTAGCCTCAACCCCACTAGCGGTATAAATTATTTCATTAGGTAAAATATTAAACATATCACCTATCTCTTTAGTAGTATCCTCTAATAACTTTTTGTTTTTACTACTAATTATATTATTTTCCGTTGTTGAGCCAATATATTCTTTATTTATTTTAACAAAAGCATCAATGGCATCTAAAGACATTGGGGTTGTTGCACTATAGTCTAAATAAGTCATTATATCACTCCATCTATATTAAAAATTATATCAAAATAAGTATTAAAACTCAATAAATGTATTAAAAAACATACCATTTCTAGTATGTTTTTCATATATACTTAATTTGTTTATTACTTTGACCTTAAGAAAAGGTATAGAGAGGTCTTTGAAGTGTTTGCGAGTCTTCAAAAACAATTTTTACTTAAGTAATATCACAAATAAAGTCAATTTAATTTCAAACTATCTTCTTAGTTAGTTTGTTTTTTTAAATTTTTTGTTCCAAGTCCAACTACAGCTAGGCTTGCAATACCTAAACCAACGAATGCCATAATGTTATCGCCAGTTTTTGGTGGTTCACTTGGATTTTGTGGATCTTTTCCATCTCCAGCACTTGGAGTATCTGGATTTGTAGGTTCTGGTTCACTTGTTTGTGTTCCAACAACTACTGTTCCGTTTTCATTAGTGTTAAATTCAGCACTAGCTAATTCTTTAAGAACTTCTTCTGAACTATATTTAGTTAATCCAGAAGTTACTTCTCCAGTTAAGCCACCAATGAATTCTCCACCAGAAATGATATTCTTATGATCTTCCATAAATTCTGCAGCATTATTAATTGACATAACAGGTAATTGTTTATTGTCGTTATCTTTACCACTTGTGAATTTTCCTCCACTTATAGCAAGTTTGCTATCTTCATCAACACCTACTACACGAATTGCATAAGAATTATCTTCTTTAGCAGTAAATTCACCACCAGAAATAGTTACATCAATATATTCGGCAGCAGGATAATTAGCAGTACCACCAACTATAGTAATAGCATTAGTACCATTACCATCGTTAGTACCTTTAGTATTAGTTCCAGTTGCTGTATAACTTCCTCCAGTTACATTAACTTTACCACTTCTTACTTCAATAGCTTGAGCACCTTTTACAGTACCATTAACAGTCCAATTTGCATAACCAGATGCATATAATGCTGTTGCACCAGTTGAAGTATAAGTACCTCCAATTACATTGATTTCTGGAGCATCTTCATTATAAACAATAGTACCATTAACTTTAGCTACATAAGCAGCAGTAGTCCATTTACCAGCAATATCAACTTTAGTATTTAAAGCTGTAGTTTGATCATTTAATAATCCTACTACTAAACCATGATTTTTAGAAGTAACTGTTACATCATTACCAACAGTAACATTTGTTGATATAGATTCATCAGCATTACCTTTTACTAAAATTGCAGCAGTAGCATTTCCTCCTTCATGAATTAATTTAACTGAACCTTCTACATTTAAAGTAGAACCAGCTTCAACAACAATTAATGATTGAGATGCACTACTTGTATTTTTAACACTACCAGTACCAGTTAAAGTTACTTCGCCACCTTTTAATACTACTAATCCAGTAGAATCATTAACAGTAATAGTTTTACCATTTAAATCAATAGTAACTTTCTTACTAATTTTTAAATTTTGACTACTAGACCAATTAGAATTATCTAATAGTTTAATTGTGTCACCTTCTTGAGCATCTGTTAATGCAGCATGTAAATCGCTTTTACAAACGTCATTTAACATTGCATCAGCATTATCTGCACAAGTAGTTGCATGAACACCCATAGTCATTGCAGCCATTGCAGCAAGACCAATTGCAAACATTTTTAAATTTTTCATTTTTTTCC
>CANQFH010000090.1 GCA_947598425.1 uncultured Bacilli bacterium
AAAAATCTCTCAATCTAGCATAAACACTAGGTTTGAGAGATTTTGCTTTTCTAAAACTGATAAATTCGGGATTATATATTATCTATTTTATTTTATCAACTAATTTAGCTAATTTTTTAGCTTCTAAACTTCCTATTTGGACATATTTTAAATAACAATCAGAACATAAAGGCACATATTTAACTTCTTTTTTATTCCCATCATCTATAATAATATTCGGGCCATCACTAGTATATTTATCATTAACCATTCGGGCATTAAAGATAGCTTTTTTACCACATATACATAAAGAACTACTACCAATCTCTTCCACAATATCAGCCATAGCAAATATTTGCGCAATACCATCACCAAATATTTCTCCTTTAAAATTACTTTTTAAACCATAACAAATAACGGGAATATTAATTAAATGAGCAATAGTCCATAATTCTTTAATCTGTTCTTTATTTAATAATTCTACTTCATCTACTAAGATTACTTTAGCAGTATAATATATTTTATAATTCTTATCAGTTAATAATGACTCATTTTCTTTTAATAATATATCTACTTTACGATTACTACCATTACGAGATAATATTGTATCATTTCCTTTAGTATCCAAAATAGATTTAATTATTACTACTTTAAAATTCTTTTCTTCATAACTATAAGTGGTTTGTAAAATATTAATTGTTTTACCACCATTCATTGCACTATACTTAAAAACCATTAATGCCATATACCATCACCCTTAAGTTTAGTATACATTTATATTTATAATTTAGCAATTGTTTTTAAAAAATCTTTACTTTTTAAATATAATCCTGTATAGTCATCATAAAAATTATTTAGAAAACGATTTATCTCTTTAATAATATCTTCTTTTAAAGATAATTTAGTAATACTTTTAATATCTACTAAATAATACATATTTATAACTTTAATAATACTTATTGGAATAATTCTTTCATTAGTATAACAATTCCGACAAATTAATCCTCCTCTTTCACTAGATAAAGTTACTATTTCTTTTTTATTACCACAAACAATACAACTAGTTAAATTAAGTCCTACTCCTAAATATTCTAATAATTTAACTTCTAAAATATTAGTAATAACCATAGGATTTAATCCTTCATTTATTTTAATTAAAGCATTCTTATAATCTTCATAAAATTTAGTACTACTAGTTTGTTTTAATGTTTGCATAACTAAATCCGTTAAATAAGATGCATAACTAATTAAAGTAATATCATTCTTAATATTCTTAAGAGTATCTAAGACTTCAACATCTATTAAATTAGATAACTTTCCTTCTTTATAATAAATATTAAAAGTACCAATAGTTAAAAACATGGTACTAGAACGATAAGATGACTTAATAGTCATCGCACCCTTACACATAATTCCAATTACCCCATCTTTAGTTAAAACATTAATTATTTTAGAGGTATCACCATAGGGTGTTTCTTTTACAATTATTCCTTCAATTTTTCTTAAATTATTCATTTTACCACTACTTAATCTTTTTATAATTTAAATAATCTTCTATTTTGCCACTTTTAGCAAACTTTTTCCAAGCTTCCTTTTTATTCATTATACCAACCTTCCTACTTATATAATGGGAAGATTAATATTTTTTTATTCATTATCAAAGAAACCTAATTCTTTTAAATATTTCTCTTTATCTTTCCAATTATCAATAACTTTAACATATAATTCTAAATATACCTTTTTATTCAATAATTCTTCTAAATCTTCTCTAGCTAAAGTTCCTACTTTTTTTAACATCTCTCCATGAGAACCAATTATTATTTTTTTAATATTTTGTTTATCTACAATTATATCAACATTAATATTTACAATATCTTTTTTATATTCAATATTAGTACAATGACAAGTAATTGAATGAGGTATTTCTTCAGTAGTATTTTGTAATAATTTTTCTCTTACTAATTCTGAAGCCATAAAAGGAATACTACTATTAGTGATAGTGTCATCATCATAATATTTAATATCATCTTTTAAATACTTTTTAATAACACTTATTAAATGATTAACATTATCATTTTCTTTAGCACTTACAGGTACTATTTCTGAAAAAGAATAATCTTTATACTCATTAATGGCCATTATTAAAGTTTCATTAGATACTTTATCTATCTTATTAATTACTAAGATAACGGGTACTTTATTATTTAATACACTATCCATAATAAATTTATCACCACGACCAATACCAGCTTCAATATCCACGACTAATAAGATTAAATCGACATCCTTAGTTAAAGCATAAGCTTGTTTATTTAAAACCTTTCCTAGTTTATTTAAAGGCTTAGCTATTCCCGGAGTATCTACAAATATTATTTGGGTATCTTTTTCATGATAAATACCTTCAATTATATTGCGAGTTGTTCCAGATACATTAGAAGTAATAGCTATTTTTCTTTGTAAAATACAATTTAAAAGAGTACTTTTACCAGTATTTGGTCTTCCTACAATACTTACAAAACCACTTTTCATACTACATCACCTTATTAATAATTCCATAAAGTAGGGAACAAAAATTATTAAATTAACAACGATAGTTAAGATAGTCATTACTCCAGTCGCCGCCGAACCACAATCTTTAGCTATCTTAGCATATTCATTATATTCTTTAGTAACCATATCAACTGTAGCTTCAATCGCGGTATTAATTAATTCCACAATACTTATTAATATTAAACTACCAAAAGTAATTACCCATTCAATAAATTTGATATCAAAAACTATTCCTAACACAATAATAATGCAAGCACATAAAGCCACAATCAAAAAACTAGACTCATTTTTAAAACAATAATTAAGTCCATTTAAAGAATACTTACATTTATTTAAAATGTTTTTAATTAAACCAACTTCTTTTTTAGTTACTATTTCTTCTTGTTCTTTCATCTTCATCTAAAATCTTCTCCTGCAACGAAAACATTACTTCTTCATCTTCTTTAGTCATATGATCATAACCTAATAAATGCAGAAGTCCATGAACAGTTAAGAAAGCAAGTTCTCTTACTTCACTATGTCCATAACTATTTGCTTGTTCAATCATCCTTGGAATACATATATATATTTCTCCTAAAAGACGCATATTATTATACACTACTTTTTCATTATCTTCAAATGCAAATGAAATAACATCAGTGACTTTATCAATACCGCGATAATTTTTATTTAATTCTTGAATTTTTTCTTCTGAAACAAACACAATACTAAACTCACTACCTGCTACTTTTTCATGCTCTAATGTTCTTTTAATAACATCATCTAAATAACTATAATCTTTTTCATAACCATATTCATTTGTAATACCATAATCATTCATTTAAATATAACTCCCCAATAACCTAATACATATATTAAAAATAATATAATTAATATTACATATATTATATTATAAAATAAATCACTTTTAAAGATATCTGGTAAATGTCTATTAATTGCTGATAAACCAATATATATTAAGTATCCAATAAAGCCTCCGGCTACATTTAAAATAATATCATCAATATCAAAACTTCTTCCTATTTGTAATTGAACTAATTCAACGACAAAACTAGTGGATAATGTTGTTATAATAACCGGCCATATCTTTTTAGGAGCTACATATACTCCAATTAAATAACCAAAAGGTAAAA
>CANQFH010000091.1 GCA_947598425.1 uncultured Bacilli bacterium
TTGAAACTATGAGAGATATGATGAAAACTATTAGTAATGGTAAAATGAAGATGCCTTTTTAAATCGCCAAAACCGGAAGTAAAATTCCGCCAAATTAGGAAGTAAAATAGCGCCAAAATCGGAAGTGACATATATAATATGACTAAATTAAAAGATTAATCTTTAATTAAATAGTCATTTACTCCATATTTTTCATTCTTACTATCAAAGAATAAATCTTTATGAGGGGCTTTAAAAGTAAGAATAGCCATAATAATGTAAGTAACAATTATAAATGCAATACTTACTTCTTTTTGATAATTAATTCTATTTAATTTTAGTATTCTATAACCAATATAATTAGTAATTAATATAGATATAAATAAAATTATAAAAGTAATAATCATATTTTCAGTAAAATTATAAAATATCGGTAAATACATAACTAAATATATAGGATATTTATAATAGATTTAGTGTAGGTAGCTAATAAAAAGTTATTATAATGTATATGAAATTTTTTCATAATTAGATATTCAATAATACCATATAAAAGAGTTGTACTATAAATCATTTTCATATGTTCCTAAATACTTTCATTTACTGGGAAAAATACTCCAACTACATTGAAGGTTAAGATATCATATATAAAGTGAGTTATAAAACATAATAAAAATATTCCTATAGTATTTATAAAAATCATTTTCTTTAATGACAACTTAATCACCTATTATTAATATATCTAAAATTAATAAAAATATACTTTTTTCTATTACTTGTGTTATAATTTATCTTGTAGGTGGTTTTATGTTTGCATTAAAGAATTATAATTTATATATAAATGATCGTATTTTATTTGAAAATTTAAATTTAAATATAAATCCTGGGGAAATTCATGTATTAATGGGTAAAAATGGTGTCGGTAAAAGTAGTATTGCTAAAAGTATTATGGGAGATGCTAATTATACTGTTAAAGGAAGTATTATCTATAATAATGAAGATATTACTAATTTAAGTATTGATGAACGTAGTCGAAAAGGAATTTATTTATTAAATCAAAGTCCGATGGCGATTGAAGGTGTTACTAATGCCTCAATGTTACGTACTGCTTTAGGTGAAAGAGAAAAAAATGTCGATATTTTTAAATTAAATAAAGAATTATTAGAGGTATGTGAAAAGTTAGAATTAGATAAAAGTTTTATTCACAAAGATATTAATGTTGGTGCCTCTGGTGGCGAAAGAAAAAAGATAGAACTGATGCATTTATGGATATTAAAACCAACATTTATTATTTTAGATGAAATTGATTCTGGTTTAGATGTTGATGCTTTAAAAATAGTAGGTAAATCATTAAAAGAATACTATGAATTATATCATCCCTCTATTTTAATAATTACTCATTCTAATACTTTAATTAATAATTTTGATCTTTATCATGTTCATTTACTAGATAATAAGAAAATAATAAAAAGTGGTGGCAAAGAATTAGCTCACGATATTTTAACTAAAGGTTTTAAAGATTTAGATAATTCTTCCACATTTGTTATAAGAAAGAATAATAATTATGAATAAAATATTAGTAAGTGATATTATAAATTTAGATAATAATAATTATATATTAGATATCAAAACATCAAAGTTAATTATCAATAATAAAGGTAATAATAAAGTATTTATAATAAATAATAATATTATCGAAGATTTAATTATTAACATGGATGATTATAGTACTTTAAATATATATATATATAATATATGTATAAATAATAATCTTTTGGTTAATATTAATCAAAATAATAATTCTGATATTAATTATAATATGGCTTTTATAAATAATAGTAATAATAAATTAATAATTAATAATGATCTTAATGGTAATAATAATAAGTCTAATATTAATATTAGAAATATTAGTAATAAAGATGAAATGGTTATTAAAATTAATGTTAATATTGCTCAAAATACATTTAATAATATTGCTTTAGAAGATTTAAAAGGTATATGTAATGGAGGAATTGTTCATATTGAACCGAATATAGATACTTTAAGTAATGAAGTAATGGCTAATCATTTAACTACCATTGGAGCAATTAATAAAGATGAATTAAATTATTTATTAAGTAAAGGTATTAGTATAAATAAAGCAAAAAAAATATTACTAAAAGGATTTATATTTAGTAATATGGATGATTATATAAAAGATAATTATGGAGGTGAAATAGATGAATAGAGAAGATTTTCCTCTTTTAAAACAAGATTTAATTTATTTAGATAATGGTGCCACTAGTTTAAAACCTCAAAGTGTGATTGCTAAAACTGTTGATTATTATGAAAACTATAGTGCCAATACCCATCGTGGTGATTATGATTTATCATATAAAGTTGATTTAGAATATGAAAATACTAGAGATTTAGTTAAAGAGTTTATAAATGCTCGTCGTAAAGAAGAAATAGTTTTTACTGCCGGTACTACTGATAGTATTAATCTCATAGTTAATGGCTTTTTTAATAATTTATTAGAGGCTGGTGATGAGATTTTAATTACGAAAACTGAACATGCTTCTAATGTTATGCCTTGGTTTAGAGTAGCAGTTAATACAGGTGCTGTTGTTAAATATATTTCTTTAGATGAAAATAATTTTGTTACAATGGATAATGTTAAAGCTGCGATTACTCCTAGAACTAAAGTAATTGCTTTAGCAGAAGTTACTAATGTAATTGGAGATCATAGACCAATTAAAGAAATATGTAAATATGCTCATGAACATGATATTTTTGTCGTAGTTGATGGTGCTCAAAGCGTTCCTCATATAAAGACTGATGTTCAAGATACTGATATTGATTTTTTAGCTTTTTCAGCTCATAAAATGTTAGGACCTACTGGAGTGGGAGTTTTATATGCTAAATATGAACTTATGGAAAGTATTGAACCTGTTAATTTAGGGGGAGGGATGAATGAATCTTTTAATTCTCCAAGTGAAATGGTTTTAAAAGAATGCCCAATACGTTTAGAAGCTGGTACTCCAAATATCGCCGGAATTATTGCTTTTTCAGAAGCTATAAAGTATTTAAATAAAATAGGTATGGATAATATAGCTAAATATGAAAAAGATCTAAGAGAGTATTTAATTAATAAATTAGTTAATATTCCTCATATTGATATTCTAAATTTAGATTCTGATACGGGTATTGTTTCATTTAATGTTGATGGTATCTTTCCTGAAGATGTTGCTTATTATTTAAATAAATATGGTATTTGCCTAAGAGCAGGTAATCATTGTGCTAAACTAACTAAAGATGTCTTGGGAGTAACTAATTCTTTAAGAGTTAGCTTATATTTCTATAATACCGAAAGTGAAATCGATAATTTGGTTGATTTATTAAAAGATAAAGATAAAATAATGAAAGAGATGTTTTAAATGGATCCAGAATTAAAAAGAGAAATAATGTTAGAAAATTATCAAAATCCTTATCATAAAGAAGAAGTAAATGATAATAGTTATTATTCCGTAAATACTAGAAATCCTAATTGTATTGATAATTTAGATATTAATATTTTATTCCAAGATAATTTAATTAGTGATATTAAATTTACGGGTGATGCTTGTGCTATATCGACTTCTTCGACATCAATTATGATTAAAAATTTAATCGGGAAGAGT
>CANQFH010000092.1 GCA_947598425.1 uncultured Bacilli bacterium
GGTTCTGTATATTCTTCTTCTTCAAATAAAATATCTTTTAATTTCTTAACTAAACTCATGAAGTCACCTTCCTAATTTATATAATCCAAATCTTTAGGTTCATCTTGCTCTACTATAGTTTCATCATTGGTATCTCTATCTAAAATATCTGAATTATCATGATAATCTTTAAACATATCAAATACTTCTTCTGTATAATCTAAGTTATCATCATTTAATAACTGTTCAATTACTTCATCATTGTATTTAATACTATTTAATATACTAATGGAATTTGCTAAAGCATTCTTAATCATATCTTTATCTACCATTACTTCTATTTTAGCATAATTATATATAATTTCAATCAAATATTGATTATTTTCTTTTAAATTTATATCTACATAACCCTTAATACCATTTTTATTTATACCTGTAAAATAATAAGAGTTATTAGAGTCATTTATATTTAAATCTTTGTGAGCATTATAACTAATTAAATCAACATATAAATAATAATCTTTTTTATTACTACTTAATATAACATAATTTTCTTTAGAATTCTTAATACTTAATCCTTTAGGCATATAAAATTGAAACCCTTTTTTATGAACATTAGGATTCTTAGTTTCGCTAATAACTTCATTAATAATATCATCGTAATTTAAGTTATTTAAATTATGACACCCAGTTAAAAATACTAACATTACTATTAATAATATTCCAATCTTTTTTAACATTATTTACTCCTTATATAATTATTATAACAATTTATTTAATGGCTTTCAAATATTTTATTTTAATTTGATCTTTACTAAACTTTTCTTCATATTCCGTCATAATATTGGGAATTGAAGTACTATGTAAATCATAACTTAATTCTACTATTTCATAACCATAATCTTTTAATGACTCTAAGCTATAAGCAAAAAAGTCATCATTATCTGTCTTTAAAATAATCGTACATTTATCTTTAAAGAACTCATCATATAATTTCAAAAAGTTTTCTGATGTTAATCTTCTTTTAGCGTGTCTTTTTTTAGGCCATGGATCAGAAAAATTTAAATAAATAACTTTAACTTTATGTTTAAGTAATTCTTCTAAATTAATAACATCACTAATAATTACTTTTAAATTATCTAATTTATAATCTCGCATCTTTTTAATAGCAATACTGGCCACACTTGAATATTTTTCAATGCCAATATAATTAATATTTGGATTATTAAGAGCATTATTTAAAATAAAATTACCTTTACCCATACCAATTTCAATATAAATATCATTATTATTATTAAAATTAATATTATCAGTAATTAAAAATTCACAATTATTAATAACTTCATCTTTATCTTTAGGATTACGCATTCGCATCTAAAAACACTTCCTTTATTTTTTCATATAATGTTGGTAGGAGGTTTATTATGAAAAAAACAAGAAATGCCTTTTTTGCAGAAAGTTCTTTCCAAGCCTATAATCCTAATACCAATCTAAATCCTTATTATAACCAAAATAGTTATATGTATCAACCCAATTATAACACAAATAATGCAGATTTAGAAAGTAGACTTGCCAAAATCGAAAGACAAATAAATAGATTAGATTATCGTCTTAATAAACTAGAAAGTAATAATACGCTAACAGAAGAATTTGATACAAGTAATTCTAATATGTATATGTTATAGTTAATGATAAATAATCATAGCACTAAAACAATATAATTGTTCTTCACCATTAATGGCAATAGCAACTTGATATTTAATATCAATAATATCAATATCTTTTAACAAAAATTCATTAATACTATTTTCTAAATCTTTTTCACATTCTTCATCGATAACTTTAACTTTCAATTTAATCACCTAGTAATAATATAACAAATTACTATTAAATAAATTGTCATATTTACTTATTTAATTCTTATTCTTGGTTTAACAATCTCAATAGTTTTCAGATATTCATATTGCAATAAATCTTTATTATAATTATTGATTAATTCCCATAAATCAATATTTCTCTCATACTTATTAGTATATCCTAACTTATGACTCCATAAACCATTAATATCCTCTCTAATAAAATGATAATCCATTTGATAATTAACTTCTCTAAAAATAGCTATTTTATAACCATTATGTTTATTTATCATATTAATATCACTATCATAATAAGCAATATTTAAATATTCTAAATCAGAATATAAATAATCTAAGATATTAGAGGCAGAATAAAGATAACATCGAGGTTTATTAAGACCTAAATTAGTTAAAAGATTACTACGCATAAGTTTATGATATGATAACATAAATATTTTATTGATATTAATATTTAAAGCATAAAAATAACAATTACCATTAACTGGAGTATTATAACTAGGTAGTATACTATCTAAATACACTACTAATTGTAAATATCTTTTATATAAAGAAATAAATTTATTATATCTAATACTAATATTATCATTAACTTCTCTTTTAGTATAATTTATTAATTCTTGATAAATAATATTTAATTCTTGATAAATATCTTCATAAGTCATTTAAATCCCCTAATAAAATATGTAAAAAAAGCTAATTATATGTTATAATTTTTAAGACAAAGAAAAGGGTGTTATTAATAATGAATGATAAAGTATATATATTTGGGCATCGTAATCCCGATACCGATAGTGTTTGTAGTGCCATTAGCTTATCTTATTTAGAAAATGCTTTAGGCCTTAATACCGAAGCTAGAATACTATCTAATATTAATGAAGAAACTAAATTTGTATTAAAAAAATTTAAAATAGAAGTTCCTAAAATATTAAATGATGTTAAATTACAAATTAAAGATATTAATTATCATCGGCAATTTAAAGTAAGTTTAAAAGAATCAGTATATAATGCTTATTTAGAAATGCAAAAAAATGATATGAGTACAATTCCTGTAGTAGATGATAAAGATATTTTTATGGGAACATTTGCGATGAAAGATATTGCGAAACAAGTTATATCAGGTAATAGTAGATTACTTAAAACTAGTTATAATCATATATTAGAAGTTTTAGAGGGTAAAGAAATATTAAGATTTAATGAAGAGATTGAAGGTGATATAACTAATATTAGTTTAAGAAGCACTACTGTTCATAATAATGATAATATTTTAAATAATAAAACTATTTTAATTGTGGGAGATCGTCATTCGGTAATTGAAGATGCGATTAATAGTAAAGTTAAATTAATTATATTAACTATTGATACTCAAATTAAAGAAGAACATTTAGAATTAGCTAAGAAAAATAAAATAAATATTATTTCTACTTCTAAATTATCTTATGATACTTTACTTACTATTGGATTTGCTAATTATATTGAAAATTATCATTATACTAAAGATTTAGTTTGTGTAAAAGAAGAAATGGACGTTAGCGATTTTAATGAATTAATAAATAAGACTAAACATAGTTATTATCCTGTTATAGATGGTAATAATAAATGTTTAGGATTAGTTAAATTATCTGATTTAAGAGA
>CANQFH010000093.1 GCA_947598425.1 uncultured Bacilli bacterium
TTACAGTTAATAACTTTATCTGGAAGTTTAGATATAGATGATTTTATTTTTAATATAACAGGATCTTTAATTATGTATTTTATAGTTAAAAGTAGTAATGTTAACGCTTTAGTAAGAAATATATTTTTATTAGAGAAAAATAAAATAAATATAAAAAAATTATTGTTATTAATATTAATTATTTGTATTATATTTTTAATTACATTTCATTATGTTAGAAAAGTCGCAGAACATTATTATTATGATTATGAAGAACATAATAAAATACATAATCCTTATATAACTTTTATATATAATAAAGACTGTAGTGATAATAATTTATTTTATGAAAATGAAATATATAAGTATTATTTAGATTGTTATGATAAAGATAGTTTTTATCTATTTATAAATAATGAAGATAAACTTACTGTTACAGATTTTTTGGATAATTCGAAGTATATATATAATATAGATAGAGTTTTATCTGGAATGGAACATGATAATATTAAATATACGATAGAACATAAATATAAATATTATTTAATAGAGTTAAACATGATAAATAATTATGGTTATACTGTTCCTAGTAATTTTGAAAATGATTATGTTAAAGTAGTGGTTAAAATGGTTAGTTCTGGTTATGAATTAAATTTTATACCTAAAAAGATAGGTAATACTAAAGTAGATATATCTTATGAAATACGTAATGGTAGTGAGATTGTAGATATAGTAAAAAATAGTTTTAATGTTATGATAGATAATAATTTAGAATTAAATTTTCATAAAATAGATTAAAAGTACGATTTTATTTGACAATTAGGCAATTATCACATATAATTTAATATGGTACATTTTATTTATGGAGTTTATTAAACCCTGGGAAAGTTTAATGGATAACATAATGAAAGGATTTTATTATGAAAACATTTATGCAAAAAAAAGAAACAGTTGAAAGAGGTTGGTATGTTATTGATGCCGCTGGTAAACCATTAGGTCGTGTTGCAACTAAAGCAGCTCATATATTACGTGGAAAACATAAACCAACTTATACTCCTTATGTCGACTGTGGTGATAATGTTATTATTATTAATGCTAGTAAAGTTATTTTAACTGGTAATAAATTAATTGATAAGAAATATTATAATCATTCAGGATATCCAGGAGGATTAAGAGAAAGAAATGCTAAAGTTATGATTAGGAAAAGCTATGGGTAAAAAGTTATTTGTTTATAAAGATAGTGAACATAAACATGAAGCTCAAAAACCAGTAGCAATAGAGATTGATTAGGAGGATTTATGGCAAGTAAACAATGTTGGACTGCAATAGGAAGAAGAAAAGAATCAGTAGCACAAGTTAGATTAGTTGGTGGTACTGGTAAAATTACAGTTAATGGTATTGATGTTGATGAATATATGCCATTTGCTACATTAGTAATGGATTTAAAACAACCATTAGTAGTAACAGATAATGAAAATAGATTTGATATTGATGTTAAAGTTAATGGTGGTGGTTTTAATGGTCAAACTGGTGCAATTAGATTAGCAATCGCCAGAGCATTATTAGAATTTGATAAAAATACTGATCAAACTAGAGAAGATAGTTATAGACATATTTTAAAAGCTAATGGCTTTGTTACAAGAGATCCAAGAATTAAAGAACGTAAGAAATATGGTCTAAAGAAAGCTCGTAGAGCACCACAATTCTCAAAGAGATAGAATACAATGTTTCTTTTTACCTCATAAACATAAGTGTTATGGGGTTTTTATTTGATATGGAGGATTTATGAAGCAAAAAGAATTTAATAAAAGATATGATAAATATCAAAAGAATAATTTACCAACACCTTTTTGGGATAATACTAGAGAAACATTAGAATATGTATATTATAATGATGAAGTAGATTACTTTCATAGAATATTAAATAGTAATAATAAATTAAATGTTAGTAATAATTTAGTTGAAGCTTTAGAAAATATAACTGATAGTGGGTTTTATTATCCTTATATAAGTAAATACTTTGTTTATAAAAATAATAATTATATGTTAGTAGAGGGTTTATCTCATCGGCATTCTTTTGAAGAAGTAGTAAGAGTATTATATGATTTTCCAGAAAGTTTTAAAATAACTAGAGATATGGAAAGATATTATAGTAAACAAGAATTAGATTATTTAAAGAAAGTTCAAAAATATTTATTATTTATTGATTTAAAAGATTTAAGTAGTATTAAAAAGAGTATTACAAGATATCGAAGCAAAAAACAAAAGAAATATGGCAGTGCTTTGATACGTTTATGTGATGATAAAACTTTAAAAAATATTTTAAATAATAAAACGAATTATATGGTTATGATACCTGAAGATATTAGTATTTATAAAGATAAAGAAATATTTGATGAAAGAAAAGAATTAATTATAGATAGCAAGTATGACTTTAAATTATTTATAGAATATACTTATAGAGAAGTAAAAAGTTATAAAGATATTAAAAAAGGACATAAAAATAATAAATTAAAAGATAATGATCAAGTAGTAGTAGAGTATTTTAATATTTTAGAGAGGTATTAATATGATAGTAAATCATCCTTTTAAACCATTTTATAATAAAGATAGTGAAATTTTAATTTTAGGTTCACTTCCTTCAGTTAAATCTCGGGAACTTAATTTTTATTACATGCATCCCCAAAATAGATTTTGGCAAATTTTAGAATGTTTATATAATGTAGAATTAGATACAATGGCTAAAAAACAAGAATTTTTAATTAAAAATAAAATTGCTTTATGGGATGTGATTGCATCTTGCGATATTCATTCTTCTTCAGATTCATCAATAAAAAAAGTTAAAGTAAATAATATTAATAAATTAATAAAAGAAACTAATATTAAATATATTTATACTTTAGGTAAAAAAGCTTATGATTTGTATAATAAATATATTTATAATAAAACTAAAATACCTGCAATATATTTGTATTCACCATCTCCTGCTAATTGTAAATTTAAATTAGAAGAAATGATTAATAATTATCAAGTTATTAAAAAGAATAATTAATTATTTAGATTTAGGATATGGCTTTATATCATCAGTTCTACCTAATAAATAATCAATACTGACATTATAGTAATCTGCTAAAAGTATTAATTTATTTATAGGTATTAGTCTTAATCCTGTTTCATATCTATTATATACCACTGGAGACATTTCTAATATTTTAGCAATGTCTTTTTGTGTTAAATTTTTATTGTTTCGTAATTCTTTAAATCTACTAATATTCATTTTTTCACCTACACATTGATTACAATCATTTGGCTATAATTTTAACACTAACATGATGAATATACAAGGAAAATTCTTGACTCCGGGGGGGGTATTATATAATAAAAATAATAGATGATAAGGGAGTCTAAAAGATGAATAATAAAATAAGAAAGAAGTACTTAGTATTAATGTTATTGGTAATAAGTATAACCATAATAGGAATACCA
>CANQFH010000094.1 GCA_947598425.1 uncultured Bacilli bacterium
AGAGCAATACTATCTAAAATACTTTGAAAAGAATGATATTTACTTCTAATAGTATTATCAACTACTCCAGTTACTTTACTATAATTATCTTTCATACTTGTTACTATTATTATTTTTTCTTTAGCTCTAGTTAATGCTACATATAATAATCTAATTTCTTCTCCAATATTATCTATCATATATTTATTTTTAACTAAATCTTTTAAAATACTTGTTCCGATACCTTCATTAAAATATGGTGTAATTATTCCATAGGTATTATCATAGATAAAACGTTCTTTAATATCACTAACATTAAAATCTTTAGAGAATCCTAAGAAATAACATATCGGAAACTCTAGACCTTTAGATTTATGAATATTCATCATTTTCACACTATTAGAAGAAGTATTATTACCCTTATATTTAATTTCATTTTTACTCTTAATCATTGTTGTTAAATAATTATGGAATTCTTCTAAAGTATAACCTAAATCATTTAAATTTAAAGCAATATCTAATAAATTATTAATTCTTATAATAGCATCTTCAATATTACCTACTTTAATTAAATTTTCATAAAAATTAAATTTATCTAATATCATATTTATTATTTCATAATTATTATAAGTATTATATTGACTAATTTCTAAACAAATATCATAAATAAAAGTATTAGTATAATTATTATCTTTAATTATTTTAAATATATCAGCATCATTATAATCAGTTAAATAAGAACGCATAATACTAGTATAATAATATTTAAATTCTTGATCTATAAGATTATTTTTTATTTTTAATATTAACCCGATCAGATTATTTATAAGCATAATATCAATTTCATTAGTTAACTTTTTATCTTCATAAATACTTAAATTAATTTGTAAATATTCAAATATTTTTTTAATGGTAGGAAAAGAAGTACCTCGATCTAAAATTAAACAAAAATCATCATAAGTAACATTTCTTAATTTTTGCGTATTTTTATCAATTACTTGATAATTGTTAGCTATTTTATTCTTAATGTCATTGGCTACTATAAAGGCCTCAATCTCTTCTTTAGTATATGAATAACCTTCACTATCATAATTTAATAATTCTAAATTATAATTTTGATTACCTTTTTGTTCATATATATCATTACCATAGACCATTTGATGAGAAGATACATAATCACAACCACCATAAGTATTATCTAATATATGTGAAAATATTTCATTAATGCCCTCTAAAACCTCTTTGCGAGAACGAAAGTTTTTTAATAAATCTATTTTTATACCACCATTATTATTAGCATAATTATCATATTTATCTTTAAATATTTTAGGATTGGCATTACGAAAACCATAAATAGATTGTTTAATATCTCCAACCATATAGACATTATTATTACTAATTAAATTAATAAACTCTTCTTGTAAATCATTAGTGTCTTGATATTCATCTACTTCAATTTCTTTAAAACTATTTTTTATTTCTTCTTTAATATGATAATTATCTTTTAATAGTTTAATTGCCAACTTAGCAATATCACTAAATTCATAAACATTATTATTATTTTTATATTTTCTTATTAATTCTAAATATCTTTTAATAATCATAATAATTACCGTGATATAATCTTTCATAATTGTAAAAGAATCTATAATATCTGTAGTATTATTAAATCTTAAATAATTTTTTAATTCTTTTATTATTTTATCAATATTATCTTTATATTCTTTAATCTCTTCACTATCTTTAGGTCTTCTAGGTAAACTAAGATTATTAATGATTAAATAATCTTCATAACTTTTAGCTTTTAACAAGCCTTCTAATACTCCTAATAATTTATCATAATAATCTTTATTTAACTCTTCTATATAATATAGATTACTTTCAATATCTAATAGATAATTATGCATAATATTTAAATATTCTTCAATATAAGTATTTATTTTATCTTGAGATAAATAGATATTCTCATAATTATCTAAATAATTATCAATATCACTAATATTTTCTAAACTTTTAATTATTTTTAAAATATTATTTTTAAGAGTAGTATCATTTTTAATTGTTAAATCATTGATTAATTTCTTAAATAAAGGATTATTTCTTTGATAAAACTCTGTAAATACTTGAGTTAATACCTCTTCTTTAACTAAAGAAATAATTTCACTAGATACGATACTAATATTTGGAGATATATCCAGTATATAATGATATTTTTTAACTAAAGATAAAGTATAAGAATCAAAAGTAGTTATATAAGCAGTATCTAAATATAGAAGATTATCTTTTAATTCTTCATGTTCTGTTATTTTTTTACGAATTCTTTCTTTCATCTCTGATGCCGCAGCATTAGTAAAAGTTAATATCAACATTTCATTTATTTTAATATTTTTTTGTAATTTAGTAATAACTCTTTCACTTAATACTGCTGTTTTACCAGAACCAGCTCCAGCAGAAACAATAATATTAGTACCATCTAAAGTAATGGCTTGTAGTTGTTCATTAGTCCATTTAGGCATCTTCTTCACCTCCTAAAACAGTTTCTGTATCTTCTAAAATCACATAATCTTTTTCAGTATGAAAACAAAGATCATAAAATTTACAATACATACATCCTACTTTATCTTTATAACCAATTTGTTTAGGATTAATACTAAAATCACCATCTAATATTTTAGTAATATCATCATCTATAATATTTTCAGTTAGATTAATTAAATTATTAACTTCTTCTTCATTTAATACTTTAGAGTTTTTAGTAAATTCCCCATCATTTTTTACTCTTAATCCTTTTATTAAATTAGAATAACTATAAGTTTTATCAAACTCACTTAATATATGAACATTACTATTAGAGTAACCATTTAATTTTAATTTATCTTGATATTGTTCTAAATAAGTTTTATTATTATCTCTTAAGATATCTTTATCTAAAATATATTGAAGATAAAAACCCGCAAATGAAGGATTATTAAATAATTTGGACTTACTAACTAAATATAAATATATAGGTAATTGTAAAGATAAGCCATATTTAGCATACTTTAAACTAATATCAACATTCCCTGTTTTATAATCAATTATGGCCACTACTGTTTTATCTGAATCTACTTTATATAGTAATTTATCTATAATTCCTTTAAATTCTACTTTAATATCTCTACTCTTATCGATAATTATTTCTTTTTCATACAAAGCTTGATCTAAATTAATATTATTTTGTTGTTCTTTTAAAATGTTAATAACTTCTTTAATATCATTAGTTATTTTATTTAAATAAAATTGTTCTTTAACATCTAATATTTTTCCTTTTTCTTGAATATAATTATTAATTTCTAAAGAAACATCTAAATCATTATTAAAACATTTTTCTAAGACATCATGAAATATAGAACCAATAAATGCTTCAAAATTTTCTTCATATTTATCTAATTT
>CANQFH010000095.1 GCA_947598425.1 uncultured Bacilli bacterium
GAATGGGGAGCAGTAGCATATTTATCCCATTCATCCTATGGAATAGGTGGAGAAATAAATATAAATAATAACAATACATATAAAACAGGCTATTCCTCATATAATGTTGATCAAAGTACATACCCTGGAATAGGTAGTGATAGTACAGATGATAAATCCCAACCATATAATACCGCAACAGGATATTTAGCAAGTACGACAGGAAATATCACAGGAGTGTATGATATGTCTGGTGGTGCTTGGGAATATGTAGCAGGATATAGATTAAATTCAGGAAATAAAAATAAAAGTGATTTTAGTGAAACAGAAATAACAGAAACATATAAAGAATATATAGATCAATATCCTAGTGGTATTTCTATGACAGCATATAATAAAAGAATTTTAGGTGATGCTACTGGAGAATTAGGTCCATTCTATACATTTAGAGATAGTGATGATTATGCTCCTGGTCGTAATCACAATAGTTGGTATGCCGATGCTTCTTATTTTGTAAATGAAAAAGATTGTTGGTTTCGACGTGGTGGTGGTTGGGACAACGGAGTCTTGGCCGGACAATTTGCTTCTGATGCTAGAACTGGAACAAATATTGATGAAAACAGTTTCCGACTAGTCTTATCAATTTAACACATATACTCCTATAGTTAAATATGTTGCAAATATTAACCATAATAAATATGGGATATTAAGATAAGCACTTATACTATATTCATCTTTAAATAACTTAATTAAATATATAACTAATGCTAATAATAGAATTGTATAATATATTATAAATAAACGCCATTTAAATATAAAGAATATTATTGACCAAAATAGATTGATAAATAAAGATATATAATATACTAAATCTAGTCTTTTATTATTAGTGTTAGTATTTTTTTTATATAAATAAAATGAGATTCCTAATAATAAATAGATAATAGACCATACTATAGGAAATAGATATCCTGGAGGGGATAATACTGGTTTAATTAAGTAATTATAATCTATAAAATTAGATATAACTAATCCAATAATAGAACCTAAAAAGATAGGTAAGAATAAATAAAAAATATTTTTTATAAAGTTATTCATCATATCACCTTAATAATATTTATGTAAACAATAAAAAAATATACTATAATAAATTTTTAGTATATTTCCATTTTAAGATTCTTAATACTATTTCATCTAATTTCTTAATATCGATTTCTTTATTATTAATACCATTTAAAATATTATCAAAACTTTGTTTATAATTAGGAGTAATTAAGATATCATTACCAGCATTAATTGCTTTTACTTCTAAATTAGGAATATTTTTAACAGACTTCATATTTAAATCATCAGTTATTATTATTCCTTCATAATTTAGTTCATCTCTTAAAATATTATGAATATTTAAAGATAAAGAAGCTGGATTATCAGGATCAATACTACTAACAATATTATGACTAACCATTATAACTTCACATCCCGCATTTATTCCTGCAATAAAAGGTGGTAGGTCAGTATTATAGATATCTTCTTTAGATTTAGTTTCTACTGATTCATCATGATGAGTATCAATATTATTACTATAACCAGGGAAATGTTTTAAGGTATAACTAACTCCCGTATTTTTACTAGCTTCAATTACGGTTTGGGCATATATACTAGTAATAGTAGTATCTTCTCCTAAAGTTCTACTATAAATGTAATCATTAGGATTTTGAGAAACATCTACAACTGGAGCTAAATTTAAATTTAATCCTAATTCTTTTAATAAACTACTTTTCTTAATAACATCTTCTTTGATTAAATCAAAACCACCTTCTTGATATAATTCTCGTGATGATTTAAAAGGAGTAGCAACAATATTTTTATTACTACTTAATCTAGATACTTTACCACCTTCTTCATCAATAGCGGTAAGTAATTTTATTTTAGAGACATTTTGTAAATCATTAATCATTTTAATAACATCTTCTTTAGTTTTATTTTTAAAATCTTTTTCATAGAAAATAAAACCTCCAAATTGATAATCATTTTGAATATTTAAAACATCATTATCAAAATAACTTACTAATAAAGTTTGACTTATTTTTTCTTCTAAAGTTAAAGTTTTTAATAATTCATAAGCTTTATCATAATTACTTTTAGTATATGATTCATTTTTGATAGGAATAAAAAAATATAATAATAACATTATAAAACTAATTATTAGAGTTAAACTAACTAAGATTATAAATTCTAAAATATCTTTCTTTTTCATAATTAATATTATATCACATTAAAAAAAGAATTATACTTCTTTTCTTAATGTATTAACTGCTACTCCAATACTTAGAGAACTGATAATGGCAGTTATTATATAAATAATTATATTATCCATAGTTTGAGGATTAACTATAAATAAACTATTAATTTCATTTAATGATAATTCTAAACCACTAGCTATTTCTTTTTGAATACCATTGATAGTTACTAAAGCATTTTTAGAATCACTAGGTACCCACATAGTTGGAGTATCTTCACTTTCAGTAGTGTTTATAAGTTCACTATCATTAGTTAATTCTAATTTAACTGTTTCCGTAACTCCTTTACCTTGAGCAAGTTCAATACCACCAAAACCATTACCAGAAACATCAATTTTACCATCTAAAGTAACATTACCACCATTAACTAAAAGGGCAGCATTACCTCCAGTTAATTTGATATTTTTAATGGTTGCAGTCGTTCTATAAACTTGAAGTAAGTAAATTCCTCCCCATACTTTATTATCCTCACTTTGACTACTTCCAAATTTACCTACATATTTCATTGTATGACCATTACCATTAAGAGTAAGTGGTCTACTGATAGTAATTTTTGCTGTTGTATCAATATCATTTGCTAAGTTAATAATATCTATACTAGCATTACTAATAGCATTTTTTAATTCTTCTTCATCATGAACACTAATACTTTCAGCATTTACTACTAATGTAGGTATTACTAATATTAATAATAAAAAAGTTATTATTATATTTTTTCTCATAAATAAACTCCTTTCTTATTAATATTGTTAGTAATAATTATATCTTTATACTTCTAATAATTGGTAGAATTAAAAGAAGAAATATTCTGCTACTTTTTTAACATATTCACATAATTCATTTAAATCTTCTTTTAATTCTTTACGAAAATATTTAATAATTAAATTATTAGTACCTGCTATAAAAAATAAGATATTTAAATCTTTATTATTTAAATCATGGGAAAGTGAATTATAAATTTTAGCACTAAGTCTATTTAAAAATAACATTGATTCACTAGTAGTAAGTAAGATAGAATATATTTCTTTTTTATCTTCTAAATATTGAAATACTTGATCTATAT
>CANQFH010000096.1 GCA_947598425.1 uncultured Bacilli bacterium
GATGTTGAATTTGTTAAAAGAATGTTAGAAGATCAAAATTTTCATCAAAATGAACAATTAAAGAATGCAATAAATGAGATTAGACATATATTTGATTATATTATTATTGATTGTCAACCATCATTAGGATTAGGTACAATGAATGCCTTAGTAGCTAGCGATTCTGTAATAATTCCAGTACAATGTGAATTTTATGCTTTAGAGGGTATTACCCAATTATTAAATTCTATTATAATGGTGCAATCAGGTATGAATCCTAAATTATCTATAGAAGGTGTATTATTAACTATGTTAGATGGTAGAACTAATATTGGTTTAGAAGTAATAGAAGAAATAAGAAAGTATTTTAAAGATAAAGTATTTAATACAATTATACCTAGACTAGTTAGATTAGTGGAAGCCCCTAGTCATGGAAAGCCAATTAATGAATATGATCCAACTAGTAGAGCAACTGAAGCTTATAAAAATTTAGCGAAGGAAGTGATAAGTAGAAATGGAGACTAAAAAGAAGGCCTTAGGAAGGGGATTAGAACAATTATTTACTAATAATGTTATTGACTTTGATAATTTTGAAAAAGAAATAGTTAAAGAAAATAAAAATGATGTTGTTATGATTAATTTGGATGAGATTAGAAGTAATCCTTATCAACCTAGAAAGACATTTAATGAAGATAGTTTACAAGAATTAGCAACATCTATTAAAGAATATGGAGTAGTTCAACCAATAATTATTAAAAAGAGTATTAAAGGTTATGAATTAGTAGCAGGAGAAAGAAGATGCAAAGCATCACGTCTTGCGGGATTAAAAGAAATACCAGCCATTATTAAAGATTTTACTGATCAAGAGATGATGGAAATAGCGTTATTAGAGAATATTCAAAGAGAAGATTTAAATGCAATAGATGAAGCTAAAAGTATTGCTAATATTATTAAATTAAGAGGATTTACTCAAGAAGAATTTGCTACTAAATTTGGTAAAAGTAGAACTTATATTACTAATTTATTAGGACTATTAAAATTACCTAATAATATTCAAGATATGGTAGTAAAAAAAGAAATATCTACATCTCATGCAAGAGTCTTAAGTAAATTAGAAGATGAAGAGCAAATAAATAGTTTAGCTAAAAGAGTAGTTTTAGAAAGATTAAATGTTAGAGATTTAGAAGAAATAGTAACTAATAAAGAGATAGTTAAAAGAAAACCAATAGTTAAAGTAAATAAAAGTATTAATGAACCTAAATATCATATATATGAACAAGTTATAAGTGATAAGATAGGTAGTAAAGTAAAAATAAATAAGAATAAATTAGAGATTAATTTTAATTCTGTTAAGGATTTAGAAAGAATAATGGAAATATTTAATATATCTATTAGTGAGGAATAATGATGGATAAAACATTTAATTTAAATGATCATGTTATAATGAAAAAACAACATGCTTGTGGCACAAACTCTTGGACTATTACTAGAGTAGGGGTTGATGTTAAAATTAAATGTGATAATTGTGGTCGAGAAATAATGATGGATAGATTAGAGTTTCAAAAGAAGTTAAAGAAGGTGAAAAAAAATGAAGAGAATTAAGAAAAAGAATAGAGGCCCTCTCCATCCCTTGATGGTATATGTTCTTTTGATAGCTATAGTTATTATATTAAGTGGTTTTTTACATTTAATAGATGCTGGTGCAACTTTTAATAAAGTTAATACGATTACTGGAGATTTGAATCCCCAAACTGAAGTCATAACTAATTTATTTAGTTTAAGTGGTATTAAATATATCTTTACAAGTACTGTATCTAATTTTGCTAATTTTTCAGTATTATCTAATTTAATTATATTACTAATGGGTATTAGTATAATGGATAAAAGTGGTTTCTTACAAACTGCAATTACATTAACTACTAAAAGATTAAAAAAGAAAACAGTTACTTTTATCTTTGTATTTATTTGTGTTATTGCTAGTTTATTAGGAGATTTATCTTATTTAATATTTATTCCTCTAGGATCTTTATTATTCTATTATGGTAAAAGAAATCCTGCTATTGGGGCTATTTGTGCTTTTGCGGCCATATCATTAGGTAATTCTTTAAGTATTATTTTTACTAGTACAGATTCGGGTTTATTAAATTATACTTTACAAGCTGCTCATACGATGAATGAAAGTTATGTAATTAATCACACAGCTTATATAATAATTATGAGTGTTGCAGTTATCTTGGTTTCCTATATAATAACATTTGTTACCGAAAATATTATAGCTAAAAGAGTAGCTAAATATGAGTTTACAGAGACAGAATTAGAGGAAGATATTGTTACTAAAGATGAAGAAAAAGGAATGATTTTTGCTTGTGGGGCGGCGATTATATATTTAATTATCTTTATATACAGTATTATTCCTAACTTACCTTTAAGTGGAGCTTTATTAGATAATAGTCAAGTATATTATATAGATAAATTATTTAGTGTTAATTCATTTTTTAGTAAAGGATTTGTCTTTATAGTCATGATGTTATTTATAATATTAGGTTTATTTTATGGTATTGGAGTTAAATCTATTAAGAATCATCAAGACTTTTTTGATAATTTAGGACATTCTTTAGATGGTATTGGTAATATGTTAGTTATGATATTTTTAGCATCAACATTTATTAGTATTTTTAAACAAACTAATATAGGTAATGTTTTAGTTGCTAGTATTGGTAATATTATTCATAATAGTAATTTTACAGGTATAGCATTAATCATATTAATATTTATTGGAGTCTTTATTAGTAATTTATTTATTCCTTCAAGTACTTTAAAATGGTATTTATTGTCCGCTAATATTATTCCAGTAATGATGCAATCAGGAATGAGTCCCGAATTTGGCCAATTAGTATTTAGATTTGCGGAAACAAGTTCTATGAATATTACCCCATTATTAGCATCTTTCATTGTTTATTTAGCGATATTAGAAAAATATAATCAAGGTATTAATAAAGTTAGATTAATAGATTCTATTAAATATCAAATACCTTATACTATTATAGTAAGTATTACTTTATTAGTTATTATAATCATTTGGTATATTATAGGTATACCTTTAGGAATAAATACATTCCCAACCATATAATAAAGGAGGTTTAGGTTATGAGTTTACAAGCTGGTATTGTGGGATTACCCAATGTTGGTAAGTCAACATTATTTAATGCCATTACTAAAAAACATATTTTAGCAGCTAATTATCCATTTGCTACTATTGAACCCAATG
>CANQFH010000097.1 GCA_947598425.1 uncultured Bacilli bacterium
GGTAAATGTCTATTAATTGCTGATAAACCAATATATATTAAGTATCCAATAAAGCCTCCAGCTACATTTAAAATAATATCATCAATATCAAAACTTCTTCCGATTTGTAATTGAACTAATTCCACAACAAAACTTGTAGATAATGTTGTTATAATAACCGGCCAAATTTTTTTAGGAGCTACATATACCCCAATTAAATAACCAAAAGGTAAAAAGATTAAGATATTACCTAAAACATTATAATTAAATAATTGGGTTCCTACTTTATAACGTAATATTTCTTCTAA
The DNA here is from genome assembly GCA_947598425.1 of uncultured Bacilli bacterium. Taxonomy (GTDB): domain Bacteria; phylum Bacillota_I; class Bacilli_A; order RF39; family UBA660; genus SIG200. The sequence continues at coordinate 288 of CANQFH010000097.1, forward strand.
GGGAGTTAAATTAACACCAGGATTGCTATTAATTTCTGACATTGTTAAAATTTCAAATAATATCCATATATAAATGATGGATATTAAATAACTTAATTCACGATGTAGACAAAATCTTTCTCGATGATTCTGTAAGTAAAAAAATCTCAATAAACTAATAGCAACAATAAATACTACTAACATTGGCCATATCGAAGAAAATACTTTATTTAATAAATTTGCTATCACTACTAATCCTCCTTATAAAACTAATACGTAACCAATATTCTCTTTAGTTACTATAAATACTTCTAAATATATTGTACTATCATTTACAGTATTTTTCAAAACTTTTTTTAAGATTATTTCTTCATCTTCTGCTAAAGTTAAATTTATTTTCTCTAAAGCTAAGTTTATCCCCTTAGTATAAGCTTCTTCTTCACTTAATTCTCGCACTTTCGTAACATATTCTTTTTCTTTAACTAAATTAATTTCAAAATCATTTAATTTATATAAACTAATCTCTTCTTCTTTTTTATTTTTAATTCTACTTTTTAATATTTTATATTTATTATCATTAATTTTAATATTAAAGTTATATCTATTTTTACCAGTATATTCTATATAATTTTCTATTAAAGGTATTGTTACTTTCACTTTATACCAAACTTCACCATATACTTCACCACTAGCACATACTAAATTTTTTACCTCTTCATTATGCATTATATCTCCAGATAAAATTATATCTCCTTTATTTACATAATCATTGACTTCCTTTAAAGCTACTCCTCTATAAATATTTAAACTACTAATTTTAGCATCTTTAGTGGCAATTACATGACAATGTTCATAAACTTCTTCATCTTTAACTTTAGTTTTCTCTGTAACATTTACTACTAATATTAAACCATCATACTTTATTTCTAACCATTCTAAAGTATCTTTATTATTTTCTAAAATCTTTTCAACTATTTCTTCTATCTTTTTATGAGACTTCTTTAATTTTAAAGTATCTAAATTATATTTTTTTAATTCTCTTTTTAATAATAATTGAATCTCTTTTTTAGGACTATTAACTTCTATTTTAAATATTAAATTATTAACTACAATTAGTAAAATAACACTTATAATAATACCTATAATAAAAACTATATACTTTTTAATAATATCTTTAATTAAATATATCCCTGCATTTTTATATATTGTTACTTTATAAGATATTAAATACTTAGTTATTCTTAAATAATCTTCATAATTAGTTTTGATTAATAAATATTTATCTTTAATTATATTATCATATATTACAATACCAATAGAATTTAATCTAAATAATACTTGATAATAATTATCGGTTATGATTTTAACCCAGATAATTTTCTTATTCATAAGTAAACGCCACTTTCAAGACTTCACCATATATTAATAATTCTTGTTTAGTCATTTGTTTTATTTTTAAGTTATTACCATTTATAATAACTTTTTTATTATTAATATTTAATATTATTTCTTGTTCACTTAATTTAGTTAATTTTTGATAATTATAGACATGTAAATTATTTTCATATATAGTTATGAAATAATCTAAGTCATATAAATAATTTTGAAAATATTCTTTAAAATGTAAATTCTTCATCCCTATATTATATTTATATAAAATAAAAAAAGACTAAAATAGCCTTTCTTTAACAAACATTAAGCTTTTTAGTCACGGTTTCTCTTTTTATGAGAATTCTTAATTCCTTCTTCTTTTTTCATTCTTTTTTCAACTCCAGGTTTAACATGGAATTTTCTTTTCTTAAGTTCTGAAGGGACACCGCTTCTTGCAAATTTAACTTTAAATTTCTTTAAGGCACCATCAATGTTGCCGTTTTGTACTACTACCTTTGTCATAAAATCGCCCTCCCTTCACTTTTTTCTCTTGTATTATAACACTTTGTTAGTAGTTTGACAACAAAAAAAGCCAAATGCTTGTAAAAATATGCGTAAAATTAATAAGGTTTACAATAATTTTTATTGACAACTCTCCAAATAGAACTGCCTAGGGTTCTACCTAAGTTATAAATGACATTCACTACTTTTATTGCAGCTTCAATAACTGTTCCACTGATTGAACCACCTTTTATTTGCCATAATTCTTCTTTACTTAATACCATAAAGCCTCCTAATTACATTTATTAGGATTTAAAAATCCATCCCAAATACCTACAGCAAATGTAATTATACTAGCTACAATTCCAGTAATTAAACCAGCCACTTTAAATGAAATAGAACCACCCTTTATATTCATTAATTCTTCATTATTTAATATCATATTACCTCCTTTATAAATAATGAATTACTCAATAGTTAAATTATTAAAAATAAATAATTAATAAGTATCAGAGAGTATTATGTATTTTGTTTTAATTATTTATTTTAATCACTTTAGTAAAGTTTTTAGCTACATTTTTATGAGAAATATAGATAATCGTTTTATCATGAAAATAAGTACAAATATTATTAATGATTTTTTCTTCTAATTTTAAATCAGTTTCACTTAAGACTTCATCTAAAATAAGAATACTAGCATTTTTTAATAATCCCCTAGCTAATACAATTCTTTGTTTTTCTCCTTCTGAAAGATTATTATTATTAGATTCAATAAATGATTCATATTGCATATATCGATCTTTAACAATACTTTCTATTTCACATATAGTACATATCTTTTGAAATAATGTATTACTAACACTCCTTTCTAATAAAATATTTTCTTTAATTGTACCTGTAAATAATTTTTCTTGTTG
>CANQFH010000098.1 GCA_947598425.1 uncultured Bacilli bacterium
AATGGATTGAAGGGTTCATGGTGGAATCTGTATGTAATCATTGTCATGGCACTAGATTAAAAGATGAAATCTTAGCAGTTAAAATAAATAAGAAAAGTATTTATGATTTATGTGAAATGGCTATTGATGAATTACAAGAATTTTTATCTAATTTAAAATTAACTAATGAAGAAGTAGAAATAAGTAAATTATTAATTAAAGAAATATTAGCTAGATTAAATTTTTTAATGAATGTAGGCTTAAGTTATTTAACATTAGCTAGAAGTGCTGCTACTTTATCTGGTGGTGAAGCCCAAAGAATTAGATTAGCAACTCAAATAGGTAGTCGATTATCGGGAGTATTATATGTATTAGATGAACCATCTATTGGACTTCATCAAAGAGATAATGAAAAATTAATTAATTCCTTAAAAGAAATGCGTGATTTAGGAAATACTTTAATTGTAGTAGAACATGATACCGATACGATGTTAGCGGCTGATTATTTAGTTGATGTAGGTCCTGGTGCTGGTGATGCCGGTGGTTATATTGTGGCTTGTGGTACTCCTGAAGAAGTTATGAAAAATCCGAATAGTTTAACTGGTAAATATTTATGTGGTAAAGAAAAAATAGCAATACCTAAAAAGCATCGTCAAGGAAATGGTTTATTTTTAGAAGTAAAAGGAGCAGTAGAAAATAATTTAAATAAAATTAATGTGAAATTCCCTTTAAATAAATTTATAGTAGTAACGGGAGTATCTGGAAGTGGTAAATCAACTTTAGTAAACGAAATATTATATAAAACATTACATAAAGAAATATATCGTTCTAAAGATATACCTGGTAAATGTAAAGAAGTTAAAGGTATTGAAAATGTTGATAAAGTTGTCAATATTAGTCAAGATGCCATTGGTCGAACACCGCGAAGTAATCCAGCAACTTATGTTGGAGTTTTTGATGATATAAGAGATGTTTTTGCTAATATGAAAGAAGCTAAAATAAAAGGTTATGATAAGAGTCGTTTCTCTTTTAATGTTAAAGGTGGCCGTTGTGAAGCTTGTTATGGTGATGGTGTTAAAAAGATTGAAATGCATTTTTTACCTGATGTTTATGTACCTTGTGATGTTTGTAATGGTACAAGATTTAATAAAGAAACTTTAACTGTTAAATTTAAAGATAAAAGTATTGCTGATGTCTTAGATATGCGAGTAAGTGAAGCTTTAACTTTCTTTGAAAATATTCCTAAAGTAAGAGATAAATTACAAGTTATGGTTGATGTTGGTTTATCTTATATTAAATTAGGTCAAGGAGCTCCAACTTTATCTGGTGGTGAAGCTGGAAGAGTTAAACTCGCTAAAGAGTTGCAAAAGAAAGCTACAGGTAAATCCGTATTTATTTTAGATGAACCTACTACAGGACTTCATACTGATGATATTAAAAAATTATTGGAAGTTTTAAATAGAATTGTAGATAATGGTGATACAGTAATTGTTATTGAACATAATTTAGATGTTATTAAACAAGCTGATTATATTATTGATTTAGGGCCAGAAGGTGGCAAATTTGGTGGAAATGTCATTGCTACTGGAACTCCTGAAGAAATATGTAAAGTTCAAGAATCATTTACAGGACAATTTTTAAAAAAGATTTTTGATCAAGAAAAGTAAATGTCAAAAGTAAGTAATCTTATATTCACAGATTACTTTTTTTAGCTTATAATTAATAAAAGGAGAGTTTTTATGAATCCAATTATATTTGAATTATTTGGTTATGAAATAAGATGGTATTCAGTTTTATTATTGATAGCTATTATGTTAGCTATATTTATGTTTACTAAAGAAGCTAAAAGATTTAAATTACCCAAAGGTTTTGCCTTTAATTTAGCATTTTGGGTTATTATAGTTGGTATTATCAGTGCGAGAATTTACTATTGTCTTTTTAATTTTGAATATTATCAAGATAATTTAATGGATATATTTAAGATATGGGAAGGTGGCCTTGCTATTCATGGTGGTTTACTTGGCGGATTTATTACTCTTTTAATTTATACTAAAAGATATGGAATTAATCCATATAAAGTTACTGATATGATAGTAGTGCCATTATTATTAGCACAAGCGATAGGAAGATGGGGTAATTTCTTTAATGGTGAAGCCCATGGAGTTGCCACTACATATTACTATTTAAATAATGTTTTACATTTACCTAAATTTATTATTGAAGGAATGAAAATAGGTAATGTTTATTATCATCCGACATTTCTTTATGAAAGTATTTTCTGTTTAGTGGGATTTATTATTTTATTATTTGTGAGAAGATATCGTTATTTAAAAAGAGGACAATTAACTTGTTTATATATGATGTATTATTCAATAGGACGTTTTTTAATTGAATCATTAAGAACTGATTCATTGATGTTAGGAGGCTTTAGAGTAGCTCAATTAGTATCAATTGCGTTATTTATAACGGGCCTTATTGCCTTTATGATTTTAAGTAGAAAAGGAAAGTTTGAAGATCTATATAACGAAGAAGTTAAAAATGTCCAATATTAGAAAGGATTTATAAATATGTATGATTTAATTGTTATTGGTATGGGTATTGGTGGTATAACTGCAGGTATTTACGCTAAAAGAGGTAATCTTAATGTTTTATTAATTGATCAAGGAATGCCAGGAGGAATGCTTAATAATATTGAAGTAGTTAGTAATTATCCGGGACTTATGAATATTAAAGGTATTGATTTTGCTAATAATTTATTAGATCAAGTAAAAGATTTAGAAATACCTTATGAGTATGCGACCGTAACTAATTTATTAATTGAAGGAGATATTAAAAAAGTTGTTACTAGTAAAGGTGAATATAAAGCTAAGAATGTTATTATTGCTACTGGTACTAAACCTAAATTCTTAGGATTAGATAATGAAAAAGATTTACTAGGAAGAGGAATAAGTACATGTGCTACTTGTGATGGTGCTTTTTATAAAGATAAAGATGTAGCAGTAGTAGGAAGTGGTTCAAGTGCTCTACAAGAATCATTATATTTAGCTAGATTATGTAATAAAATATATTTATT
>CANQFH010000099.1 GCA_947598425.1 uncultured Bacilli bacterium
GAGAAGAAAAATTAGAAAAAGAAGAACAGAATAAGAGTTAAAATAAAGTAAAAAGTGTTAACTTTTATTTTTTTTGATCAAATTTTTGACAAAAAATGAAAAATATGAAAATTTTTTTGACTTTTTCAGCAGTCTCAGTCAAGAATTTCCTTGTATATTCATCATGTTAGTGTTAAAATTAAACAAGTAAAAGGATAATAGTATGGATATAAATAGAATAAAAGAAATGCGAAAAGAAAGAAAACTTAGTCAAAAAGAAGTTGCTAATTTATTAAAGATTACCCAACAACAATATTCAATATATGAAACAAAAGAAAGATTAATACCCATAGATAAACTTTGTATTTTAGCAGACTTTTATAATGTTAATTTAGATTATCTAACTGGTAGAACTAATGAGAGAAAACCATATTCTAAAAGTAAAATATATTAAAAATTAGGAAAATAGCTTTAAAAGTGTAGTAAATTAAAATATAATATTGTTTAGGTGATATTATGCGCAAAAGTGGATTTATGGAAGGCGCCATTATAGCTACCTTAGCTATATTCTTAACAAAATTTATAGGTATAGTTTATGTAACACCATTTTATAGTATAGTTGGTTCTCAAGGTGGGGCATTATATGGTTATGCTTATAATATATATAATTTTTTCTTAATAATATCTAGTGCCGGTATCCCTCTAGCAATAAGTAAATTATCAAGTGAATACAATACTTTAAATATGCAAAAAGAAAAAGAATATATGTTTAAATTAACTCAAATAATAATCTTGATTTTTTCTATAATATCATTTCTATTGTGTTTTTTCCTAGCTCCATTCATTGCTGATTTAATTATAGGAAATATAACTAATGGTAATAGTGTTGCTGATGTAACATTTGTTATAAGATGTGTCTCTTTTGCTATTTTAGTAGTACCACTTTTATCTGTTAGTAGAGGCTATCTTCAAGGACATGGTTATATAACACCAGCTTCATTAAGTCAAGTTATTGAACAAATAATTAGAGTATTAATAATTATCTTTGGTAGTTTTTATACTTTAAAAATATTACATTTAAGTTTAAAAAGTGCTATAGGAGTAGCGGTTTTTGGAGCTTCTATCGGAGCTTTAATATCATATTTCTATTTAATGAACAAATTATTTAAAGTAAAAAGTAAAAATAAAGTAGATTCAAGTTCTTTAAGTAAAGAAGATAAATTAAATATTTTAAAAAAAATAATAACTTATTCAATTCCTTTTATAATAACTAATGTTGCTAATACCTTATATAACACAACTGATATGATATTACTTAATCGTGGTTTAGTTAGTATTGGCTTTAGTGATATAGATACCGAAACTATAAGTGGAATCTTTACTACTTGGGGTAATAAACTTAATGTTATTGTAACAAGTATTGCTACAGGTATTGCCATAAGTTTAGTACCTAATGTTGCTAAAAGTAATGCTCAGAAAGATTATAAAGCAATAAACAATATTTTTAATAAAACATTACAAATATTCTTTTATATAGCTTTACCACTTGCTATATTTATGAGTATCTTCTCTACAAGTATTTGGCAAGTATTTTATGGTCCAAGCGAATTTGGTCCAATAGTATTTAGATATTCAATTATTACTGCGGCCTTAGATGCTTTATGTATAATGATTTGTAATGGCTTACAAGGTTTAAATAAATCTAAATTAATATATATATCGATATTTCTTGGTCTAGGTATTAATTTATTATTAGATATTCCTTTAATAAAATTATTTAATAGTTTAAATATCTATCCCTATTATGGCGCAATTACAGCAACTTTAATTGGATATTTAATATCTTTAGTTATACCATTAGTAACTTTAAAAAGAAAATATAAAATAAATTATGAAAGTACGATTAAAAAATTACCTAAATTATTTAGTACATATATTATAATGATACTTTTATCTTTATTATTTAGTGGTATAATTAAAGGTATAAGTAATAGATTATTATTAATAGTTATCTTAGGTATAATAGGTATAGTATTATTAGTAATATATTATATATTTAATAGAAATGAATTAGAAAATTTATTTGGTAAAAGTATCAAGAATATAATTAGAAAGAAAAGGGAAGAATAATGGGTAGTATTTATTTATTAATAGCAATTGTCTTTGCAGTAGTAGCAATTATTGTTTTAGTATATTTTATTGGGGTTACTAAATTAAAAGAATATAAAGAAAGAATGGATAAAGCTGAGAGTATTATTGAAGAAAATCTCAATAAAAAGTTAGAATTAATTATTAATTTAAATAGTGCAATAAAAAAAGTAACTGGTAAGAAAGATTATTTAAAAGATTATGTTTCTATGAAAGATTTAATTATTACCAATATTGAAATGGATTTAAAATTAGAAGAAGCAGTTAAATTAATCAATGATCTTACTAATGATTATAATGATTTAAATAAAGATAGTGAATTTATTAAACAAATAGAACATTTAAAAGAAATAGATGAAGTTTTAGTATCTGCTAAAAATATATTTAATCAAAATGCCATGTTATCTAATAAATATATGAAAAACTTCCCATATAATATTGTCGCTAAGATAGCTAAATATCGTATAAGAAGTTTTTATACAAGTAATAAAATAGAAGAAAGTGAATCTTTTTAACTATAATTGCCAATCGATTGGTTGTATATTATTTTTAATTAAAAACTCATTAGTTTTAGAAAATGGTTTTGTACCAAAAAAACCGGATGCGGAAAATGGTGAGGGATGAGAACTAGTTAATACTAAATGCTTGGGGTTAGTTATATATTTTTTCTTTTCTTTAGCAAAATTACCCCATAGAATAAAGACAACTGGTTCTTCTTTTTCATTAATTAATTTAATTATATAATCTGTTAATAATTCCCAACCTATTCCTCGATGAGATGCTGGTCTATCTTTTTCTACAGTTAAAACGGCATTTAAAAGAAGTACTCCTTCTTTAGCCCATTTAGTTAAATCACCATCTAAAGCTGGCTTAATATGTAAATCATTTTCTAATTCTTTATAAATATTTTGTA
>CANQFH010000100.1 GCA_947598425.1 uncultured Bacilli bacterium
TAGTTTTACCAACACCAGGAGGACCAACTAAACAAATAATAGGACTTGTTAAATTAGGATTAATATTTTTAATATTGATATAATCTTCTATTCTTTCTTTAACATTTTCTAAGCCATAATGACTTTTATTTAAACTATTTAATACATCTTTTGCTACTAGATTTTCAGTAGTTTCATTATTCCATGGTAGATTTAATACCCAATCAAGATAATTACGAATAACAGCATATTCTGGAGAAGTTAAAGAAGTATTTTCTAATTTTTGAATTTCTTCTAATAATTTATGATAACTATTTTCATTTAGATTTAATTCTTTTAATTTATTATTATAATTAATTATATCATTATTAGTACTATTACTAATATTTAATTCTTTTTCAATTTCCTTAATCTTTTCTTTTAAATAATATTCTTCTTGATCCTGAGTTAACTTGATTTGCACATTGTTATCTATCTTAGCTTCTAATTCGATATATTTCATAGCTAATTTAATATCTTTTATTAAAGATAAAGCTCTTTTTTCATAATTTAACTCTTGCATATACATTATCTTTTTGGATGTATCTAAAGGTATAAAAGTCGCAATTACATCAGTTATAAAAGATAAATCTTTACTATCATTGACAGTTTTAATAATACTATTAGAAATATCTGGCGCTGATTTAATATATTCATCTAAAATACTCCGTAATTTTTTACTGATAACTTCTTCGCCCGTTTCTTCTAATTTAGGTAAAATAATATCAGTATATTGTGCTTCGATTACATCATCACTAAATGATGCATAATTAAGAATACGAACTCTTTTTTCTCCCCTTAAAGTAAGTCTTAAATTACCATTAGGAAGTTCTATTTTGCTTTTTATAAATGCCACTACTCCAACATTAGGTAAGTCATCAACACTAGAAGTAGTAACACTAGGAGATACAATTAAAACTCGTTCATCATACTTTTTGGCACTAACTTTAATTATCTTTTTACTTATTTCATCTTTAAGTTCTATTTTAATTTCTTGAAAAGGTAATATAACTAAGTCCTTTAAGAGCATCACAAGTAAAGTATAATCCATTTTGCACCTCCTAAATACAAGTTTTATTATAAAAAAATATTTATTAATTGTAAATAAAAAAAGATAAATAATTTACCTTTTTTATTATTTATTATTTTCTCTTAATATTTCTAAAGCTTTTTGCATACACATATCATATTTAAAAACTTCAATACCACCATAAGCTTTAATTAATTCTTCAACAGAAATACCATAATTTTCAGCAACTTCTTTTACTTTTTTATCTACTTCACTCTTTTTAAAATCAATCTTTTCATTATCTTTAATATATTCAATAACATAACGATATTTTAATCTCTTAATTGCTTCTGGTTCTAATTGTTTATGTAAATCTTCATGTGTAGTATGAGTTATTTCAAAATAATGTTGTAAATCTAAGCCTTGAGCTTTTAAATTTCTTTCATAATTTTCCATTATTAAATGAACTTCAGAATCAATTATTTCTGGATTTATTTCTACTTCTAATTTATCTGCTGCTTTAGATAATAAATCTTCAACAAATTTATCATCAGCTTCATGTTCTTTTCTTTCTTTAATAGTTTTTTCAACTTCGCTATTAAATTCTTCAACAGTTTTAACATTATCTAATCCTAAGTCAGCATAAAAGTCTTCATTAACTTCAGGTAATACTTTAGTTTTAATTTCATGAATTTTTACTTTAAATGTCACATTCTTACCTTTTAAATTTTCAACATAGTTCTCTGGGAATGTTAATTCTAAAGTAACTTCTTCGTTACTACTATGACCAATTAAGCCTTCTTCAAAACCAGGGATAAATGTATGAGAACCAATTTCTAATGGATAATTTTCACCCTTACCACCATCAAGAGCTTTACCATCAACATAACCATCAAAGTCAATAACTACAGTATCTCCATTACTAACTTTAGCACCTTCTTTAACCACTACTTCTGCAAGTTGTTCTCTTAATTCTTCTATTTCATGATTAATTTCTTCTTTAGTTACTTTAACTTTTTCTTTTTTAACTCCTAAATCTTTATAACTATCAAGTTTAACTTCTGGTTTACTAATAATAGTAATTGTAAAATTAACTTCTTTTTCATTAATTCCTGTAACATCTACTTGAGGTTCAATTACTGGAAATATATCTTTATTTTTCTCTAATATTTCTTTATAAGCAATATTAATAGCTTCATCAACAGCATCTGGATATAAAGATTCTATTCCCATTTTTTTAATAAATATTTCTTTAGGAGCACTACCTTTTCTAAAACCATCAATTTTAATATCTTTATTATGTTTTTTAAAAGTATTATCTAAACATTTTTCCCATTTTTCACCATCAAACTTTATTTCAATTTTGTGTACATTTTTCATAAAATCCTTCTTTCTTTAGTCGTTATTATAATATATTTATTTTATTTTGACAACTTTTAAGCTACTTTTAAAATAGTTACATCATAGCCACCATTAGGACTTTGAACATTAACTACTTCCCCACTTTTATGTCCTTTTAGAGCTGATCCAATTGGAGATTCAATTGATATTTTATTATTAAATGGATCTGATTCTACTGAAGATACTATTTTATATTCTTCTTCTTCACCATCATCATCTTGAATTGTTACTACTGATCCAATAGATACAACTCCACTCTTTTTCTTAACTTCAACAATCTTACTATGTTCTAATTTATATTCTAATTCTTTTATTCTAGCTTCTATTTGAGCTTGATCATTACGGGCAGCATCATAATCAGCATTTTCTGATAAATCTCCCATTGCTCTTGCTTCTTTTAAAGCTGTTATAACTTCTTTTCTCTTAACATTTTTTAATTCATTTAACTCAGTCTCTAACTCTAAATAACCTTCAGCAGTTAGTTCGAAAAAATCTTCTTTTTTCATTAAAAAAATCTCTCCTTTTTATTT
>CANQFH010000101.1 GCA_947598425.1 uncultured Bacilli bacterium
AAGGTATGCCTACCACTTGCAATCATTTCTAGTTTTTATATGTCGAAACCAAACTGCCCCGAACACTATAATTATAACATATTTTCGTATTTTTAGCAAATATCAGAGTTGGAAGATGCATTTAAATCCAGATCAGCAAATTCTTTAGATTGGAATAATGGATAAGCAGCTGCTCCAATCATAGCTGCATTATCAGTACAATAAATAAATTCTGGAACATCTAATTTAGCATTATATTTTTGGCATAATTTATTTATTTCTTCTCTTAAATATTTATTAGCAGAAACTCCTCCAGCAATTATCACATTTTTAATATTAGTATTTTTTAGGGCTAACTCTAACTTTCTTTTTAATTCTTCAACAGCAGCACATTGGAAAGAACATGCTAAGTCAGCTTTATTGATATCATTACCTCTTTGTTTTTCATTATGTACTAAATTGATAACACTACTTTTTAAACCACTATAACTAAAATTATAAGTATTATCTTTAACCATTTCTGGTAATTTATAATTATTCTTACCTTCTTTAGCTAATCTTTCTATATTAGGTCCACCCGGATATTTTAAATCAAGAACTCTTGCTACTTTATCAAAAGCTTCTCCAATTGCGTCATCTTGAGTCTCTCCTAATTTTTCGAATTGATAATCACCAGTTATCTTAATTAATTCTGTATGTCCTCCACTGATTATTAAAGCTAAACTTGGAAAATGTAATTTATTATCTATTTTATTAGCGTATATATGACCAATTAAATGATTGACTTTGATTAATGGTTTATCATAAACATATGATAATACTTTGGCAAATTCAACTCCCACTAATAAAGATCCTAACAAACCTGGGGCATAAGTAACCGCAATTGCGTCCATATCTTCTATTTTCATATGAGATTTATTTAAAACATCTTCTAAAACCATTGTAATATTCTCAGTATGCATCCGGGATGCAATTTCCGGAACAACGCCACCATAGTTAGCATGTGTATCCATTTGAGTTAAAATTGATAATGCCACAACTTCATTACCATTCTTAACAATAGCAATACTAGTTTCATCACAAGAAGTTTCCACACTAAGTATATAAACATCTTTCATTTAAATCACCTTTTTCATTACATAAGCATCAATACCATGATAATATTTCTTTCTTGTATTAATTATACTAAAATTATACTTTTGATACAAATTTAAAGCCGGAATATTATTAACTGCTACCTCTAAAATAATAACGTCATCTTTCTTTAAATAATTATTAAATACATAATCTAATAAATTACTTGCAATACCTTTTTGACGATAACCATCATTAACTACAATCATTTCTAATTCATAACAATCGATGTTTTTTAGTAATATTAGAAAAGCATTAATCTCATTATCTACTAAATAAACTAAAATTAAATATTTATCATCATTTAAATAGTTAATTAAATTATAAGTATTAGAAAAATTATTTATAAATTTATTACCTAAATAATTTATTCTAGAAATATCTTCTAATAAAGATTCCCGTATCATTTTTCAACATCTAGCTTCTTAACATATAGTGGATTAACACCATGAGGATTAGTTGGATCTTTTTCTAAAGCATATTCGATTACTTTTTTATAATCTATGGCAACATCTGTTATTACTTTATGTTTTTTAGCATATTCATTAAATTCATTATTAGTTAAATACTCATAATTACCAACTAAGTTACAATCATCATCAAATATAGCAATATAATAACCATTTTTATCACTAAAGGCTACAATACGATTATCATTAACATTTATTGCCATGCACTCTAACGAAGTAATGGTTCTTATGGGAATATCCATGGTATATGCCATTGTTTTAGCAATTGTAACTCCTAACCTAACACCAGTAAATGATCCGGGACCATTAACAATAATTATTGATGCTGGAATATCTTTATTAAGTACTTCTTTTATAGTGGGCATAATAATTTTACTATTTTCTTTGACATTTTTAAGGATTCTTTCTTTAATTATTTTACCATCTCTATAAAGGAGAACAATAACATCATCTAAATGAGTATCAATAAATAAATTCATATTAATCACCTATAAAACAGATTCACATAATTCTTCATATACTTTACCAAATGGTTTAAATATTAAAAGGCGGGTATTTTCATCAACAATTTTAAAATTAATTTCTAATCTTTCATCGGGAAGTTCATCTTTGATTAATTCTGACCATTCAATAATGGTTACACCACCTTTATTAAAATAATCAGTTATACCAATGTCTTCTTTTACATCATCTAAGCGATAAACATCCATATGATATAAAGGTAATTCACCATTTTGATATTCTTTAATAATATTAAAAGTTGGACTGGTAATGTTATCTTCAATGCCTAAAGCCTTAGCAAAACCTTTAACAAAAACGGTTTTACCACTACCAAGCTCACCATCTAAACAAATAACCATATTTTCAAATTTTTCACTTTCAACATTTTCAGCAATTGTTAAAGTATCATCTATTTCTTTTGAAACATATTTAAAATTCATACTATCACCATTACCATTATAAATAAAAAGTACTATTAAGACAAGTACCATAAGTGTTTATTTAACTAAAAATGAACATTTTATATTATAAAATTTTAGGCAAAAAAAAACTGGCAACTACCTATTTTCGCTTACACTATCGTCGGCGTATTAGTGCTTAACTTCTCTGTTCGGAATGGGAAGAGGTGTTTCCACAAAGCTATCGTC
>CANQFH010000102.1 GCA_947598425.1 uncultured Bacilli bacterium
ATTACTATCTTTCCAAGTTATATCATCATTATTAGAAGTATACCAACTGAAGGTATTTTCACTTCCAGATTTTAAAGCAGTCGTTTTAATCACTTTAATCATATCTTTGCTTACAGTATCATCACATATTTGAGTATTTTTATTAGTACATTCTTCTCCGACTATACCAATTATCCGATACATATAAATATCTTGATTATCTATACAATCTTGTTTATCTGTAGTTCCAAAACATATATAATTATTATCTATAGTATCTGTATCTCCTTGATATCGATACATTCCACCTTTTAAATCATAACTTAAATTTGAATATCCTTCTAACTTAGTTCCTGGAGCTGTTATTTTTTTATCAAAATATAGATAACAATAGCTAGTTTTACTGGTACTTACTGTTGCTTTTCTTTCTTTTTCATCAAATGTTAATATTTCTTCTTTGATTTTATTACCATTTTTATCTATGCATCCTGATAATTCTTTATTAAATTTATATTTATAATCAGGCCATTCATTACTATCACTTTCTTCATAGGTTCGATCTTCCTGTTCTAGCATTATGGCAAACATTTCACTTTCTTTTTCATTCAACTTTACTTCATCTAATTTATTAATTGTTTTATTATTAAAACTAACTATTAATGTTATACTTATGACTATAATCAATACTAACAACACATATTTCTTTCTCATATCCTAGACTCCTTTATATTATACATATTTATTATATAATACCCCCCCCGGAGTCAAGATTTTTTAACTTCTATTTTACTAAATTCCATAAAAAAAGAGCCATAAGCCCTTTAAAAAGCAAAGCTTCCACCTAGAATTATAGCTAATAATATATATAATATCAATACTATAAAAAAGTAGTTATAAGCATTGCTTGAATTATTTGTATTGCATTGATTGCATTTATTTGAACACGCCATAATATACCTCCTTTAAATATATGCTCCTACAATTATAATAAGTAATATAAATAATACTAATATAATAGCAGCGCCAATACCGTTATTTCCACAATTCATAAATTTAACCTCCTTTATGTCTATTCATTTATAATTTATGGTTAATCTTTTTAAGTGTGAGTGCTTAATTTTATAAAATAAGTCTTTTATTTACTATTCTATTCTGTTATAATTATTTTAATGGGAGGAAAAGATGAAAAAGAAAATTATATTAAGTTTAATATGTCTTTTAACATTATGTGGATGCGGTAAAATACCAAAACTTCAAAATGGTGAAGAGGCAGTTATAACATTTGCTAAAGGTGATGTTAAACATCAAATAAGTGCTGAAGAATTATATAAAGAATTAAAAGATAATTTTGGTTTAGAAGCTACTTTAAAAGTAATTGATACTTATATTCTAGAAACTGAATTTGCTGATTATAAAGATGAAGCTCAAAGAGTGCTGAAAATATGATTGATGCAATGGCAGAATATTATGAAGGAAAAGATAAATTACTTGATACAATTAGAGAAAATACTAATTACACTACTATAGAAGGATATCAAGATTATTTATATACAAGTTATATGCAATCACATGCTTTAGAAGAATATGCTAAAAGCTTAGTTACTGATAAAGATATTGAAGAATATTATAATGATGAAGCCAAAGGCGATGTTGAAGTATATCATATCTTAGTAGTACCTAAAGTTACTGATGATATGACTAAAGAAGAACAAGAACAAGCTGAAAGTGATGCTAAGAAAAAAGTAGAAGATATGATTGAAGAATTAAATAAAGCTGATAATAAATTAGAAAAATTTAAAGAATTAGCTAAAGCAAATTCTGATGATACTGCTACTAAAGATAAAGATGGTAATTTAGGTTATATAAATTATGGTGATTTATCTAGTAGTTATGATGAATTATTAGATGCTGTATATAAATTAAAAGATGGTGATTATTCAAAAAATGTTATTACTACTGAACTTGGTTATCATATAGCATATCGTAATCAATCTAAAGAAAAAGAATCATTAGATAAATTAAAAGATGAAATAAAAGAAACTTTAGCAAATCGTAAATTACAAAATGAAGAAAATATTGCTGTTGAATCAATGAAATATTATCGTAAATTATATAATTTAGAAATAGTTGATTCTGAATTAGACAGACAATATGGTATTTATATTAATAATATAATAAATAGTTCAAGTTCTAATTAATAAAAAAGATTCATGATTACTTCATGAATTTTTTATTTAAACCCTTTTAATCTAAGGGCTTTTTTTATTCTTAAATCTAATTCTTCGCCACTATATTTTCGACTATATTTCTTTTCTAATTTATAATATTCTTTATTATATATATCTTTATTATCTTGAAAATCATATTTATTAATAACTATATTGATATCACGATCACTATAACCTTCATGATGTAAATAATTAATTAATTTTTGTTTTAAAATACTACCCGATAAATTATGATTACTATTTATTTTTTTCTTAATTATTTTATCTAATTTATTTATCCATATAGAATTATCAAAAGTATTTAAATATTCTAAAATGTCTTCTTCTTTAATATCTAATTTTTTTAAAGTAATTAATATTTTATAAGGACCAATATCTTTTAAGTTAATCGCATC
>CANQFH010000103.1 GCA_947598425.1 uncultured Bacilli bacterium
AAATATTTAATAATTAAATTATTAGTACCGGCGATAAAAAATAAGATATTTAAATCTTTATTATTTAAATCATGAGAAAGGGAATTATAAATTTTAGCGCTAAGTCTATTTAAAAATAGCATTGATTCACTAGTAGTAAGTAAGATAGAATATATTTCTTTTTTATCTTCTAAATATTGAAATACTTGATCTATATAATTATTTAATTCTTCAATATTATTTATTTTCTGATCATTAAATACTTTCTTAATTATTTCTTCTTCAAATTCTCTAGCAACATCATAAATATTATCATAATGAGAATAAAAAGCCCCTCTAGTTATATTAGCTTTTTTTACTAATTCTGTGACTGTTATTCCTTCAAATTCTTTTTTCTCTTCAATTAATTCTAATAAAGTTTTCTTAATAATATCAGTAGTTTTCTTAGATGAAGCATTAATTCCTTTTAATTTCATAATATCACCATCTAAATTATATCATAATTTTAACATTTTGTAAAAATTGTATAAATTTTAACACTGTTTAGATATTTGTTATTAATATTTTATTAATATAAGAGTAGAATTAAGTATGTTTGTTTATGAAAGGAAATATTATGCGTAAAATAACTGATTTTATAGTAAATCATCGAATATTAGTATTTATAACTTTTTTAATATTAACAATAATCTCAATATTTTTAAGTACTAAAGTTAATATTAATCGAGATATTTCTAAATATTTACCTAGTGATAGTGAAGTTAGAATAGGTATGGATATCATGGAAGAAGAGTTTGGGGAAATACCTAGTAGTACTTTAAATATTATGTTTCATAATTTAACTGATATAGATAAAGAAAATATTTATAATGAATTAAAAAATATTCCTAATGTGGAAGTAAGTTATGATAATACCATAGATTATAATAAAGATGGTTATACTTTATATACTCTTAATTTAGATAAAAGTAAAAGTAGTAAAGAAGCTAGTGATTTATATGAAGAAATAAATACTAAATATCAAGATTATGAGTATTACTTAAGTGGTGATATTGATAGTGAAAATAAAGAAATATTACCATTATATATTGTAGTATTAGCTATTTTTTGTGCTTTAATTATATTAATAATTATGTGTGATTCCTATCTAGAGCCTTTCTTATTTTTATTTGCTATTTTATTATCAGTATTACTTAATAAAGGGACTAATATTATTTTCCCTTCAATCTCAGAAATAACTAGTT
Source organism: uncultured Bacilli bacterium (assembly GCA_947598425.1). Lineage (GTDB taxonomy): Bacteria > Bacillota_I > Bacilli_A > RF39 > UBA660 > SIG200. The sequence goes on from CANQFH010000103.1 coordinate 1,224, forward strand.
CAATCAGTGCAATATTACAATTAGCTTTATCTATGGATTATTCTATAATGTTAATGAATCGTTATAAAAATGAAAAACTAACTGCTAAAGATGATATATGCGCAATGAAAAATGCTTTATATGATTCTTTTAAAGCTATATCTAGTAGTTCAGTTACCACTATTGTAGGATTAATTGCTTTAGTATTTATGAGTTTTACAATAGGTAGAGATTTAGGTTTAGTTTTAGCTAAAGGAGTTTTATTTAGTCTTCTTTCTATCTTTACCACTTTACCAGCTTTAATCTTAATGTTTGATAAATTAATTGAAAAAACTAAAAAGAAAAGTCCTAATATTAAATTAGATAAATTAGGTAAATTTACTTATAAATTTCGTTATTTTGGGATATCTTTATTTATCTTAATATTTATAATATCTTATTTACTTAAAGGTAATCTAAATATTTTATATACTGATAGTGAAACTGATAAAGTAAGTAAAATATTTAATACTAATAATCAAATTGCTTTAATATATGATAAGAAAGAAGAAGATTTAATTCAAGAATATTGTCAAAATTTTAAAGGTGATGAAAAAGTTGAAGCTTTATGTTATGGTAATACCATTAATGAAAAATTAACTTATGATCAACTTAATTCTAAATTAGAAGAGTTAGGTAGTGATGTTACCATTGAAGATTATTTAATTAAATTAGTATATTATAATTATTATAATCAAGATGAAAATAATCAAATTGCTTTAAATAATTTATTAAATTTTATTAAAAATAAAGTATATTCTAATGATAATATGAATAGTCATATAACTAAAAAAGTAAAAAATGATATTGAAACTTTATCACAATTTACTAATAAAGATAGTATCAATAAGAAGAGAAGTGAAAAAGAATTAGCTACTACTTTTGATATTGATGATATTCATGAGTTATTAATATATTATAATTCTTTAAATAATAATACTAAATTAACTATTAAAGAATTTTTAAACTATATGATTAATTATGTTAGTAAGAGTGAATATAAAGATAATATTGATACGGATACTTTAGATAAATTAAATAAGTTAAATACTTATACAGATGAAGAATTAATAACTGAAGAATTAACTAGTAGTAAGATGGCCGCAACTCTTGGTATAGATACGCCATTAGTAGATAGCCTATATTTATATTATATAAATAATAATGAAATAAATATTGATTTAACTATTCATGAATTTACAACCTTTTTAATTAATTATGTTCTTAATGATAATAATTATAATAGTAAATTTACTCCAGATATGAAAAATAACATTACGCTAATAAATAATTTTAGTGATCAAAATCTAATTAATAAAAAGATAGATATTGATAATATGAGTAGTTTAT
>CANQFH010000104.1 GCA_947598425.1 uncultured Bacilli bacterium
TGCTAATTGAGCTTGAATTTTAATATCTGTAGCAAATTCTTGATTTAAACTAATACCTCCAGTATCAATTAAATTAAATTTTTTATTTTTATAAGTAACTATTCCATAAATTCTATCTCTAGTTACTCCTGCCTCATCTAAAATAATGGCTTTTTTCTCTTTAATTAAACGATTAAAAATACTACTTTTACCAGTATTTGGTGCCCCGATTAAACAAACTGTTTTCATAAATCCCCCTAACTACAAGTAAGATTATTATCTATATCTAATTTAGCTCTAATTCTTTTATTTTGATAATATATTATAACTTGATATTGATCTAAATAATTTTCTTCATTACTAGGATCAACAATACAACCTATATTACCTTCACTCCAAGTAACACAATTACCTAAAGAATCTTTTTCACTACAAGTGATACAATTATTATCATTATCTTTAGATAAATAAGCTGGTACTAAATCCGTAACATAAAACTTCTTACAATTAAAATTTTTATATTTTAAATTAGATGAAATAATAGATCCTTTAATATCTTGTCCTAATAATATTGCAGCTTCTTCAATAAAAGTAGCTTTCTCTTTTAACATATTATTTTGAACACTACCAATAAGTCCTCCAATTGAAGGAACAGCAATAACCATAACAATAGCTAATAAGACAATAACTGCTAATAACTCAATTAAAGTAAATCCTTTTTTATTCATCTAAAATCACCTACTATTATTATAAATGATTATATTTTATTTAACAAATTATTTTTCTAAATAACTACTAATTATGTCAAGAACCTCATTACGTCCTTTTTTAGTAATCGTAGATGATTCTATAAAAGAATCATCTTCTGTTAATTTTAAAGTATCTTTAATTAATTTATCTTGTTTCGCTCGATTATTTTTAGTCACTTTATCATATTTAGTTGCTACTACAGTTATATTTAAATGATAATATTTTAAAAAGTTATACATTAAAATATCATCTTCAGTTGGTTTATGACGATAATCTATTAATAAAAAAACATGTTTTAAATTACTTCTATTTTTTAAATAATCTTCAATCATTATTCCAAATTTCTTTTGAATATCTTTAGATACACTAGCATAACCATATCCGGGAACATCTACTAAATAAAAACTATCATTAATAAAATAAAAGTTTAAAGTTTGAGTTTTACCAGGTTTAGAAGAGGTTCTAGCAAAGTTTTTTCTTTCTATCAAAGTATTAATAAAACTACTTTTACCAACATTACTTCTTCCTAATAAAAGAAACTCCGGATAATTACCTTCAGGATATTGACTAACTCTAATAGCAATAACTGGCTCTAAAACTTTATCGATTTGCATAAACTCATCACCGCCTAAATTATATATTAAAATCACAATATTTGCAAATCATATCTAAATTTAATCATTTTATATTGTTTATTTTAAATAATTATGTTAAGGTATTAGGCAATGTTAGGGGGATGGATATGAATAAGTATAATTGGTCTTATTATGATATTGAAGATAGATTAAAATTATTACATCAAATAGATACTACTAAATTAAATGCTAAAGAATTAGAAATGTTAGATAAAACTATTTTGTATAGTGAAGAATCTTTAGAAGAAGAATTAAACGGTGAATTCTATGATGATTATTTGGGCATGGTAGAATTATATAGTATGCTTAAAGTGAGATTAGAGTGCTATGAATTTGCTTTTCCTATGATTAAGAATTTTTTCCGTTTAACTAAAAAATATACTTATGATATTCCAATGCCTAGAACTAATAGTTTATCAAAAAATGATTTACTTACTTTATGTCATGATTTTTATAAATTTATAGGTGGCGATTTTTATAAAACATTTTTAAAAAATTATAAATCACATCATATTCGTTTTAGTAATAGTGCGATTGATGACAATGCTGGATATACTCTTAATATTCCCTATTTAAAAGAAGCTTTTATTAGTATAACTAGAGATTATACTTTAAATGATTTAATTACAGTTATTCATGAATATGAACATACTAATCAATTACAATTAAATCCTAAGAAAATTATTAGTAATACTTACTTATATAGAGAATTAGATACTTCTTTTATGGAACTAGTAGCATTAGATTATTTTGATAAATTACTTAATAATGATGATAATAAAAGAATATTAGCAATTAATCATATTGAAATAATTAAAAAATGTGAAGCTTTATGTGATGCGATTAATTTATTTGAAACTGAAAGAAGATTAAATATCGATATACTTGATATTAAAGAATTAAAAGATATGGCTAGTGATTATTGTGATATCCCAGATTTCTTCTTAGATTGTACTCTAAATGAAGCTTTTAACTGTCTTCCAGAAACTTATGTAATTGGTTATATATTTGCTATTGAATTGTATTATTTATATCAAAAAGATCCTGAAAAAGCTTTATATCATTTACAAAAATTTATTATGACTAATCTTAAAGATGAATATAGTTATTTTCAATTATTACAAAAATTAGGATTAAATCCTAATGAGAATACTCTAAATTATCAAAATGAAATGATCAAAATAGGTCAAAGATTAAGAAAAAAGAGTTAAA
>CANQFH010000105.1 GCA_947598425.1 uncultured Bacilli bacterium
GGGAAGTTGTGGCCCAACAACAAAGAAATGTTTGCCGCCTATACCTTATACAGGAGGATATAATCATGATGGTGAAACATGGGGTATTTCAGCTACTGGGATACAGTATGAAAAAGTAAATATACAACAATTTGAGTATTTATGTAACATGGCATTATATTTTAATGGATATGGATCTGGTAATTTTTTAGAAGCAATAAATTTTGATGCAATAAAAGAGTTTCAACAAGAATACGCATTAAATGTTACAGGAGTGTTGGATTATAGTACTTGGCTATCTTTATTAACAAGTAGTGGTGATCCTGATAGAGTTGCTATAGCATGCGATTGCTCTACAATCATTAATGATGAAAATGTATCTGTATTAGTAAAAAATAATTATAAATATGTTGGTAGATATTTGACAAACGTGGCAGGTGGATTAGATAAAGCTATATCAACGGAAGAATTAAATATATTATTTGAAAATGACTTGAGAGCCTTTATTATATATCAAACAACAGCTAATGATTTGTCATATTTTACTGAAAAAAATGCAATTACAGATGCAAAAATAGCTAGTGATTATTTGAATAGGTTAGAAATAGAATTTGGTGCTTTTATATATTTTGCGGTTGATTATGATGCAACTGATGAAGATATTACAAATAATATTATACCTTATTTTAAAAACTTATATTTTAATTTTATGGATAATACTAAAGGACAATATAGGGTCGGAATATATGGTACTAGAAATGTCTGTCAAAGAGTTTGTAATGAAGGTTATGCTTTTAGTAGTTTTGTTAGTGATATATCAACTGGTTATAGTGGTAATCTAGGATTTAAAATTCCAGATAATTGGGCATATGATCAATTTACAACAGTAAATATATCGTATAATGGTATTACAATAAATATTGATAAAGATGGTTTTTCTGGCAGAGAAATAGGTATTTCACAAGAATACACAAAGCAAAATACTGACACAAGCAGTTTAAAAGATTCGTATATTTTAGTAAATCTTGCTGGTAATCCAATATCAGTATATGAAGGAATAGAATTTGTAGAAATGGAAACCCCATCTTATGGAAATCACTATAAAACATCAGGAAAAATAGTTGGTAAGATTCAAATTGGAGATTTTTATTTATTTTTTGGAAATACGAATCCTAATATTAATTGCATTCATAAAGTTATGTTTAAAGATGGAAAAGATTTAAAGATGGGATTTATAGAAGGCGAGCATGTTTTCCTTGCTGCAAGTAATGAAGTAAATTGGGATCAAAGGCCAAAATATAGTGAACCTTATTCTTGCTATAGATATATAGAAGAAACAAATACATATGAGCTCGAAGATTTTGACATTAATCATATTATATATATTAATAAAGATGTACCATATTTTGATGTAAATGGAAAATTCCAAGGTTTACTTAGTAAAGGAGATAAAATAACTATTACTGGTCCTAATTTTAATAATCAAGGAAGTTCAAGGCCTTGGACATATAGAGTTAGTTCTATAAATTTTAAAAATGGAGAAGTTAGTAATGATGCATTTTATGTTAGTGTTGGTTTTGAATATGGCAGTAATGGCCCAGATAGGGCATGGTATTAAAAATTAAGAAATAAAAAATATATTAATTCAAAAGTTAATATATTTTTTTTAGTTATATAACTATTTATAAATTAAAACATATAGTATAAAAGAAAGGGTGATATGGATGAAATATGATTATCAATATGGTAATACTATATATAATTATTATGGTGATTATGGGATAAAAAGTATTAAATATAAAATAATGGCACCAGAACAATCACAAGATGATAATCCAGGAATGGAATATTTAATGGAACCTCAACCAATATTTGATAATCCTAATTATAAAGGGAGTGGTAAATTAAAAGATAAAGTTGCTATTATAACCGGAGCCGATAGTGGTTTAGGCAAAGCTTGTGCCATTGCTTTTGTGAAAGAAGGAGCTAAAGTTGTTATTCCATTTTATAATGAATATCAAGATGCCATTGCTACTAAAGAATATTTAGAAAAATTAGGAGGAGAATGTTTATTTTTAGCGGGAGATATTACTGATAAAGAATTTTGTAAAAAGATAGTTAAAGAAACTTTAAATAAGTTTGGAAAAATAAATATTTTAGTTAATAATGCTGGAGTTCAATATCAACAAGATAAGATTGAATGTATATCTGATGAACAATTTGATCATACAATGAAAGTTAATGTATATGGAATGTTTTATTTAACTAAAGAAGTAGTACCTCATTTAAATAGTGGAGATTCTATTATTAATTTAACTAGTGTAACTACTTTCTATGGGGAACCCCAATTAATAGATTATGTTACTAGTAAGGGTGCAATTGTGGGATTTACAAGAGCATTAGCTAGAAATTTAGCATTAAAGAATATTCGAGTTAATGCCATTGCTCCAGGATTTTTTTGGACTCCATTACAACCAGCTTGTTGGGTAAAAGAAAAAATACCATCACTAGGAGCAGATGCCGCAATGGCAAGAG